>NZ_AJXN01000091.1 GCF_000286355.1 Kocuria atrinae C3-8
GGCGCGCAGATAGCATGAGACACGTCGAGGCCTTTATGGATCAGGTTGCTTGGTCGCTACCCATCCTGGAGGCCTCGACCTCTACCCAGACCCCACAACACGCGCTCCGAAACGCCCCCACGCACCCGGCTACCCATGCTCATCTGTGAAGGGCCAGTTAAGGCTCTTGGTTATGGATGCCGTAGAACGCATCGAGGTGGCAGTTAGGGCAGCCACCACTGACTACATGTCAACCATCTACAATGACGCTTTCTGGTATACAAAAAAGAACCACTTTAAGGATCAACACAAGCATTCTCAATTTTTGGCTATGGTTGAAAAAACCTGCCACCTGCAACTTAGGAGGAAACAGGAGTCATCGGATGGTCAATATGCTCACACGTCAGCGCTGGAACATTATTTGATCACCTATGGGGAGCCGGAACTGCCTCCCTCGTGGGTGACATTTGAACTCCTGACTTTAGGCCAGCTAGAGAGTGTGATCCTAAATATGAGATCCAGCTCAGATGTTAATAAGATTTCTGGATCTTTGGGAATCAACGGCCCGCTCATGAAGTCTTGGTTGCGCACTTACGTGCGAGTCCGAAATATCTGTGCCCACCACGGTCGACTTTGGAATGTCGGCCTCGGAGTTTACCCGGCTCTCCCGACGTCGACGAAAATCAAGTGGTTGGATGATCCCAGTATTATTGATGATTCCTCAGACCGCAGGAAGCGACTGTATTCGGTTTTGGTGTCACTGCAAAGCATACTCCACGTAATTTCACCAAACTCTTCGTGGGCGCAGCGTTTATACGATCTACTCGATGAGCACTCAGAAGTTCCGTTGGAGGGCATGGGGATTCCGCAGGGCTGGTACCGAGACAAGTTCTGGGCACAGCGGTTAAGTCAATAAGTAAGTGCCTGCAGTAGGCCGGAAGGCGTGGTGCGGAACTCGTAAAACTTGGGCGAGCGGAATCTTTAGTTCGCTTACCTCCTACTTCGCCTGGATAGACCTGCTACACAAAGTACGACCCGTGCTAGCTTTGCCGCATGACTGGGGCGATCCATCAGCCGCATCCGGCCTTGCGGGACTACCTCGCCGGGCCAATGGTCGGCTATGACATCTCCCTCAACACAGATCAGGTGCATCTCGGAGTACCCAGTGCGACAGCCACACTGATCATTGCCTTCGAGGACCCGCTCGATGTCGGGTGGTTCGGCGAGCGTGAGTCGCAGAAGCTGTGGGCATCAGTCTCCGGGCTGCACCTATTTCCCGCACTGATCCGCACCCACGGATTGCAGCGCGGGATCCAACTGCAGCTGACGCCGTTGGGCTGCCGCTCCCTGTTCGGGGCGCGTTGGCAGAATTGGCTGGCCACAGCGTAGACCTGGCCGAATTGCCACGCGGACTCACGAAGAGCGAATATGCCCAGATCGCCGAGCAAACCGAGTGGTCCCAGAGGTTCGCGGTTCTCGAATCATTGCTTTTGAACCGCCTGGAACTGTTCTCAATGCCCGCCGACATTCGCCGCGCCTGGCGGTTGTTGTGCCACGGCTGTGGAGTAGCCCAAACCGCCGCCGACGTCGGGTGGTCACGTCGGTATCTCAACACCCGCATACGCAACGAGATCGGTCTTTCACCCAAGCAACTCAGTCGTCTCGCCCGTTTCTCGCGGGCTCGCACGATGGTCGGACAAGGCACCAGTCTCGCCGACGCCGCCTATGCTGCTGGTTTCGCCGATCAATCACATTTGTCGCGGGAGTGGCACGCGCTCGCTGGGCAGTCACCCAGTAAAGAAGTGGAGTTCCCATTTCTTCAAGACCTGCAGTACCCAGGCACGGCAGCATGAAGTCATGACACACAACACGAAACCACAGCTGTTCCATTCACTGACTTTTGCCGACGCCGCTCGCGGTGCAGAATTCCTGCGGGCCCTAGGGTTCGAGGAAGTGGTCTTGTACACCAGCGAAAACGATCCGAGCGTCGTCGAGCACGCCCAATACCGATGGCGCGACAACGGCGGCGTGATGTTCGGATCGGTGCGCGAAGACAACCCACATGCCCACGCCGAGATGGTCGGACACACCAAGTGCTACTTGGTGGTGAACACCGATGCCGAGGTCGACGACGTGTTCCACCGAGCGCTCGCCGCACACGGCACTGCCATCGCTGAGCCCACGGACCAGGACTACGGGGGCCGCTCGGCAACTATCGCCGATCCCGAAGGCAACCAATGGAGCGTGGGGTCGTATCCGGGGGAGTGACGAGAGGTTCGCTGGGGCGCCCGTCACCTGAGGCGGTGGTCTCAGGTGGCGGAGGTCAACGAACGTAGTAACTCCATAGTCGGCAGCTCCCGTGAACAACCTCACTCAAGGCGCCAAAATCCCCGCCATGACGCGGGTTACACTCACCCGCCGCGACTAGCGGAGCTGGCGTACCCCCGAGTAGCGGCGCTAGGGTGACCGCATGCTTTCAACTGAACAGGCGGCTTATAAACTCGCCTTTTTGATCGCGGACGCTTTGATCCGAAGCGGCTCGGGATCTGCCAGTACCACCAAATCTCTCTTGTCGATCTTCCAAAAAACCGAGATGCCCAACGTGACCGTCAGCGTCAGCTTGGGCCAGGTCACCATCAGCCATCAGGAAGAGCCCGACGACGCTCCCAGTACCCGGATACTCGAATCCGAACCGGCCACGCTGGACATCGGCCTGCGCACCGAGACCGGTGAGGTTCTCGAGTCATTTATCTTGGACCGGCTCACCATCGAGGAAGCCATCCGTGAGATGGAAGAAGTCACGGCCAAGTCGCGTGTCATCGGCCATCGACTGACGGCCATGGGTTTCGCGATGTTCGGTGTCGGCTTCTCCCTGATTCTGGGCGGTGGGCTCGTCTCCACAATCAGCGCCGCATTCATTGCCGCTGCCGTATACACGGTCTACGCGCTGGTCGTTCGTACTCAAGCCCCCATGATCTTCAGCCTTGCGGCGGGCGGTTTCACAGCGGTCATCGGCGCGTGCATCTCGGGCCTCTTCTTTTCGACGTCGCAGCCCGCGGTCTGCATCGTTGCCTCCCTCGCTGCTTGGTTGGCGGGTATCGCTGCTTACGGCGCCGTGCACGACGTCATCACCGGCTGGTACCTGTCTGCCTCCGGCCGCATCTTGGACGTGGTCACCAGTACAGCCGGGTTGGTGGCCGGTGTGACACTTGGGATCCACTTGATGCAGCCGATCTTCGGTGAGGACATGAACTTCATCGAGACCCTCGAAATGGATGACACCCGCTGGGGCCTGTCCGTGCTCGGCGCCGTCATGGTGTCGGCTGGCTTCGCGCTCGCATCGGGTGGTCGCGGTTGGAAACTCGCGGCGCTGGGCCTGTTCGGCGGAGCGGTGATGCTCCTGATGCTCTCCCTGGCGACTGCGGGTATCAGTTCTTACGCAGCCATCTTGGTCGCTTCAATCGCAGCCGGCGCTGTGTGTGTCGTTCTCACCCGCGCGCTGAACATGGCGTCGAATGCCTCACTGATGGTCGTCCTCTTACCGCTGTTCCCCGGAATGTTGGTGTACCAAGGCGTGCTGGGCACGATCTTCGGTATGGACGGCGCTAATGATTCATCGTTGGAAGCCACCATCACCGCGTTCTGCCTGTCCATGGGCGGCATCCTGGGCCAGTACCTCGCGTCCGAGATGTTGTGGGCGAGCCGCCGTAAGCAGTTCACCCACAACCACCCGGATCGCACTTTCCGCAAGGAGATGGCCGACGAGGAGAACTTCAGCGACATCATGGTCCCGATCTTCTCCAAGCCGTTCACCCAGTAGCGCCAGTAGGACCGGCGGGCCGACGGCGGGGGTTACTTGCCCATGCCGTCGGCCACGCGCTGGATCAGACCCTGAATATTGGTGAGGGTCCGCTCCACTCGATCCTCGAGTGACATGGTCTCCTCCATTTGCCGGATACCCTCCGGCTTCTTCTTGCGTCGGGTGTAATCGCTGCATGCGAGGTCCGAGCAGAGGTAAGTCCCCACAGTGTTGTAGTGATCCTTGGCGGACTTCGAGCGCTGGATCGACACCAGGGATACTCCACTGCCAGGATGCAGGGTCAGACAGATCTGGCACATGCGCGCGCCACTTTTGCCCTTATGAGGGTTCTTCTCCAGTACGAGCCCACGCAGACCGTTCCCGGTCTCGGCCACTACATAGCCGGTGCGCGGCGATTTAGGGTCGATCCAACCGAGGAAAACCTGTGATTCCCAGTCGATGCTGAACAGGTCCTGCGGAATGTTGATGCGCTGCGAAACACCCTTGGAGCAGTTGATGAAGCTCTTGCGGATCTCGGATTCGGTGTGTGAGTGCATAGTTGAAAACTATCGGTTTATACCTGGTGTCAATTGCGCAAGAGGGGGCTAACCCACGAGAAGATCCACGGGCTGACCTCGCCCCGAAGTCAGACCGTGCAAGCCGTAGATGATCGAGTTACCCTCGAAGTCTCCGAACGATGGGCAGGGTGCTGATGGCCAAGAAACGTGCGGCCGAGATCGACCGGCAGATCGCCGGAATGGACGCTGAACAACTACCCGCCAACAAACGCAGGTTGCATGGCCCACGGCACTTCGCCGGTCTCTACGCCTCCGAAAACGTTGCCGGAACAGAGTTTGTCTTCGGGGCAACCTTCGTCATACTCGGTGCAGATATCGTCGATGTCATTATTGGCCTGGCCGTCGGTAACGCGCTCGCCGTGCTGACTTATCGGTTCGTGACTGCCCCAATGGCTATCAGAACGCGGATGAGTGTCTATACCTACCTCAACCGCACGACGGGGCGCCTGATGACGTGGCTGTACAACGCTGCGAACGCAATCGTCTTCGCCATCATCTCGGCGGCGATGATCACCGTCTCGGCCACAGCCCTGCGCATCGTCTTCGGATTCCCAGCGCAGACGGAGGCTTACCCCACCAATTGGGGCTTTGTGCTTATCGCATTGGCGTTCGGTTCCGTAGCGGTCCTCGTGGTGGCTTTCGGGTTCAATGCTCTTGCGGAATTCGCCAGTATCTGTGGCCCCTGGCTGATGGTCATGTTCGTCACCGGCGGGATGACCATGATCCCGGTGGTCGCCGAGGCGGTGACCGGCTCCCCGGTAGTAAGCAGCTGGCAAGAATTCATCAACATCGGTGGGGAAGGCGTGTTCACGGGCCAGACCCCCGAGGGCGCAGAAGGTATCGGTCTTCTGGGCATCATCGGTTACTCATGGGCGGCGAACAGCTTCGCTCATGCTGGCCTGATCGACATGTCTCTGTTCCGATACGCCATAAAGAGCTGGTACGGATACCTCTCGGGTACCGGCATGTTCCTTGGGCACTACGTGGCCTGGTTGGCGGCCGGTTTCATGGGCGCGGCTACCGCTGCGATCACGACAACCAGCATCACCGTCCTGGAGCCCGAGGACGTGGCGTTCCAAGCACTGGGGTATGCCGGATTCGTCACCGTAATTGTTGGTGGCTGGACGACTGCCAACGCCAACCTTTATCGGGCAGGTCTGGCCGGGCAAGGTGTCTTCCCGCGGCTCTCACGCCAGCGCGTCACCCTGGTCGTGGGAATCGTTGTCCTGGTGGCCAGCGTTTTCCCGTTCGTCTACCGCAGTTACCTCTCCCTGGTGACCTACGTGGGTGTTCTCCTCGTACCGATCGGCGGAATCCTGTTCGCTGAGCATTACATCCTGCCGCGACTCGGGCTCACTACATCTTGGGCCCGCTACAAGGGGGTCCAGAACGTTCCCGCCCTAGTCGCCTGGGGCGCTGCACCCGTTTTCTCTGCTGTGATGATCGTGTTTGATCTCATGCCCGTGTACTTCTTGTTCGTGTTCGGCTGGGTGATCGCGCTTGTGGTTTACGTCTTGCTCGCCCGGGTATCGGGGGCGGCCGAGAAATACCCTGAACAGGTAGCGGCGGATGCTTTCTTCCAGGAGCGGGTGGATAACTTCCATGCCCAAGCGGCTGCGATCATGCCCGCTGAGACCGAATTGAAGGACCGCAGGGGATAGACCAGGACGTTGAGAGTGACGTGGATCATTGTCCTGGCCGTGGTCTTCGTGAATGGCCTGCTTGTCCTGGTCGCAAGCCCGGACATGGCAACGTACACGTCTCAACGCGATCGGTTCTTCGTGATTGCGGCCGTTGGCACCGTCCTGTACTTCGTGCTTGCTTACTGGGAGCTCCGGCGACGTAAGGCCTTCGCAGGGCGGGTAGCTGTTGAAACCGCGGCAACCACCCACGGCTCCCACGCGGCCTGACGGATTGTCAGCTCGCGCCGTTGGGACTTGCGTGCCGCTTCTTCGCCACATTCAGCGACCAGATGTACGCAAGTAGCGCCAGCCACCACGGCAAGCTCTGGGGAAGCACATCGATCCCGCGGAACAAGAAGTGAGCCACCGCCAATACGGCCAGGGCCAAGACCACTGACATGGCAATGAGCTTGGTCTTGAGTTTGCGGTCAATGCCGTACCAGGGCCCGTCCTCGGGGGAGTCACTTCTCAGACCGAAAAAGTCGATGATCTTCTTCATGTGATACCACCTCATTCCCTTCTTTCCCCACGGTATCGACACTGCACACCGAGCACAGTGCCGAATGGCCAGTGTTCTGAACCACCCTCGGCCACCGGCACCTCAGATCCAGACATAGTGTGGACACCATGCAGGACCACCACACCGCTACGCAGACCGTCGACGCCGCACCCACACCCCTGAGCGTCCTCTCCGATGTCTTCGGCTACGACGAGTTCCGCGGTGAGCAGGCCGCCATCATCGACCAGGTGATGAGCGGAGGAGAAGCGGTGGTTCTCATGCCCACCGGCGGCGGTAAGTCGCTGTGCTATCAGATCCCGTCGATCCTCCGAGAGGGCACCGGGATCGTGGTCTCCCCCCTGATTGCGCTGATGTCTGATCAGGTGGCAGCGCTTGAAGCGGTCGGAATCCGCGCGGCCTTCCTGAATTCCTCACTGGATTTCCAGGAAGCGCAGGCAGTCGAACAGCAATTGCTCGCCGGCGAGATCGACCTCCTCTACATGGCCCCCGAACGCCTGATCCTGCCGCGCACCCTCGACCTGCTGCGCCGGGCCCAGATCGCCCTCTTTGCCATCGACGAGGCGCACTGCGTTGCCCAGTGGGGCCACGACTTCCGCCCCGACTACCTGGGGCTGTCCGTGCTCGCGGATGCATTCCCCAACGTCCCGCGGATCGCACTGACCGCCACCGCCACCCGCAGCACGCACCGCGAAATCACCGAGCGCCTGCGCATGGAGAACGCCGCGCACTTCGTCTCCAACTTCGACCGCCCCAACATCCAATACCGGATCGAGCCCAAGGATCGCGGCCGCGACCAGCTCCTGAAATTCATCACCACCGAGCACGACGGCGACGCCGGCATCGTCTACTGCCTCTCCCGCAAGAGCGTGGAAACCACCGCGGAATTCCTCGAGAAGCACGGGGTCACAGCCCTGCCGTACCACGCGGGGCTCGATGCTTCAGTCCGGCACGAACACCAAGAGCGGTTCCTGCGTGAAGAGGGCATCGTGATCGCCGCGACCATCGCATTCGGCATGGGCATCGACAAGCCGGACGTGCGCTTCGTCGCCCACCTGGACCTCCCCAAGAGTATCGAGGGCTACTACCAGGAGACGGGCCGCGCGGGACGCGACGGGCTTCCGTCGACCGCCTGGATGGCGTACGGCCTGGGCGACGTCGTCAATCAGCGCCGCCTCATCGACCGCGGCGAGGGCAGCGAACTGCACATGCGCAACGCGCGCTCGCACCTGGACGCGATGCTCGCCCTGTGCGAGACCGTCTCGTGCCGCCGCGTGCAGTTGCTGCGATATTTCGGCCAGGAGTCCGAGCCGTGCGGCAACTGCGATACATGCCTCAAACCCCCCAAGATGTGGGACGCCACCGTGCCCGCGCAGAAGCTGCTGTCCACGCTCATTCGGTTGCATCGCGAACGCAGTCAGCAGTTCGGTTCGGGGAAGATCTTCGACGTGCTGCTCGGCCGCGAGAACGAACGCTCCGTCGAGTCACGCCACCACGAGCTGAGCGTGTGGGGGATCGGCACGGAGCTCACCGAGCGGGAGTGGCGTTCGGTGCTGCGGCAGTTGCTCGCCCGCGGGATCGTAGAGGCCGTGGGCGATTACGGCGTGCTGGTGCCCGGTCCACATGCCGGTCCCGTTCTGCGCGGCGAGGTCACCTGGACTTGGCGGTCGACCAGGGCGCCG
>NZ_AJXN01000092.1 GCF_000286355.1 Kocuria atrinae C3-8
ATCGGAGATGTCCTGGGCCACCCGCACCCCGAGTTGGATCGCGGGTTCCCGGCGCGGCCCGGCCCCGCCCGCGCTTCGGCATCGTCGTGGGCTCCGCCACCGGTGCCGCTTGCACCGGTGGGGGACGACACCACCGGTGTCGCGGGCTGGGGTGAGGTAGCGCGTGGGGGCGTGTAATCGACCGGGTCGATGTGCTCATCCGGGGCCGGACGGGGTCGGCGGCGGGCCAGTGAGGCGGGACGCTCGGGCTTCTCTGTCATCGCAGCACCTTCTTCGCGATCGCGGTGTAGGCATCCAGCACCCGGGAGCCCTTGCGGTATTGGCCGTACCACTCCCCCGAAATCCGCACCTCCTGGACGATCGCCCGGTCCGGAATCAACGGCTCCAGGAACAACCCGGTGGCGCGCAGCTCCTCGAGGCTGGCCACCGCCGCCCGGCTCATGATCGTCTCTTTCACCCCACCGACGACGATGCCGGCCTCGGTGAGGGTGTCCGGGGCGCCCAGTTGATGGCGGTGGCGGCGTAGACCACGGTGTCGGCCGCGTTCAACGCCGACAGAGTCAGCGGCCCGCCCTGCCAATTGGGGCAGTCAATGACCGCCACATCCGCCGACAGGCCAGTCAAAGAGATCTTCAACCGCAGCTCCGCATGATCGACTAGGTAGGCTTCTCGGTTGGAGATGTTGCGGGCCGAGGGAATCACCCTGAGACTGGGGTGCCACCCGCTGGAGATTGCGTGGCTCTGTGCATTTGAAGGGTGTGCAGCCAAGCCGCGCGCCACTCCACATTAGTACCACAGTTGTACCACAGTTGTACCACACCATAATGACCTAAAGTAGTACCACACTAATACCAATATGGCATTACATTGGTGTTATAGTGGTGCCATGATCATTGTCTTTGGGCACCAGAAGGGCGGAACGGGCAAGTCGACTCTCACCGTCAACATGGCAGTTGAGCTGCAACGACAGGGAAAGGACGTGCTGCTGGTCGACGCTGACCCGACGATCCGCACGACCTCGAACTTCACGACCGACCGAGAGGAGGCCGGGCTTCCCTCGCTGCAGTCCGTGCAGAAGTCGGGATCACTGCACAAGTTCCTGGAGGAGTTTCGACCCAAGTTCGATCACATCCTGGTCGACGTCCCAGGCAAGGATTCCAAAGAGATGCGCACAGCCCTGACTGCTGCGGACATGCTGATCAGTCCCACGCGCGCCACCCAAGCCGACCTTGATGCCGTGGCCGGCCTCTTGGAGACGGTCGAAGGGGCCCAAGACTTTAACGAGGACCTCAAGTCGATGCTGGTCCTCAACTTTGTATCTTCCAACGTGTTCACTAAGGAACGAGCGGAAGCGCAGTCGTATCTCGAGGACTTTCCTCGAGTGCGGCTTGCTCAGACCGTGTTGCATCAGCGCAAGGCTTTTGCCGACTGTCTGGCCGACGGCAAGGGAGTCGTAGAGATGCGCGACGCCAAGGCCAAGGCCGAGATCCAACTGCTGACCCAGGAGGTCTTCTCATGGTGAGGAAACGTGGACCGATTGCTTCCAATCGCGAGGAAGAGATTGAGCGGTTTGCATCGGCAGCCGAACGATCGGGTTCAGACACCCCTGATCAGGGACCGCCCCTGAAGCCGTGGAAACGGCGGGCGCGAAACGGAGCCAAGGTAAAGGGGTACAACTTCCGGTTCAACAACACCCAGCATGCCTTGCTCAATTACGCCGCCGAAGCTGAGGACACTTCCCAGCAGAAATTGATCGAGGAGCTCGTATGGCCCGTGCTTGAGGAGCGCTACGGTCAAAACGTGCCGCTCAAGTAGTCATCCCACACCATATCGGCGTGGTGTTGGTACCACACAAGTACCAATATGGTGCCATATCGATAGGAGTTGGCACGGCACCTTCATGCCCAGGCATTGCCGTCGACACTTCCCAGCAGAAAGCGGTCAAAAAGCTCGTCCGTTCCCTACCTAAGAAGTGCTAGGGCTACGGAAACCTTTCGAACCGGGCGTGTACTTCACACTAGTGTGGTACTGGTACCACACTAGTGCAATCATGATTCTGTACCAGATACTGTGAGCGCAGCACCTTCATGCCCATGTATCGCTGTGGTGTCAGAGCGAATGCACAAACCATCGTCCCCGTGAAGGCTTGGCAAGACGCAGGGTTCTTTAGCTGAATCTTGCACCACGTCGATCTTTGTACCATACCAGTGTGGTACTAATATGGTACAAACTCAATGTCACGATCACCCACGAAACTTTAGGAAATTGCCAGCACCAAAGTGCATGTGGTGGATGCCGCGGTCACGGTGCTGGTAGTGATCCAGTCCAGGCTCGGAGGTTCCCGCAACTTCCCTTGAGCAATCATTTCGGAGGCCCACCAGAGCCGAGGAAATGTGCGGCAGCCATCGTCCGTCAACCCAGTCCCAAGAAAGACTGTCGCCTTAATCGGCTGGGGAAGTAGGTCAGTCCTAGTACGGACCAGCTAAGAAGCGCGTGTTCAGGCACCGTGCGGAGCTCGTTCCAGTCGGTGGTGTAGCGCGGGGAGAGATCTGCTTGGCGATTAGGCCCAGGGGGCGAGGGAATGGGCGCCGAGCCGGCCCAGAGCGAGGGTGCTGGTGCCGAAAAGGCGGTTCATTACCTCGATCAGTTCCCCGAGCGGGACCAATTACTCGAGCACCCCCGGCAGGACCGACACGGCGCCCTCGGCGGCGAGGTGTGTGCAGAGGATGGTGGCGCTCATGTAGGGCACCCCCTGCATGAGCTTGGGCACGGGGGCACTCCGGGCCGCGATCCTCGGCGCTGGGCGCCCTCGGGCCGCTGACGAGCGGGTTTAGTTACCGCAGGGGCCCCGCATCTTCAACAGCTGCGGGTGCTGGGACCATGCTGGGGGAGTGATCAGTTTGTTCGTCGCCGGCGGAGCAAATACCTGTTGCTTGGAGAATTTCACCTCCGTTTACAGCGTCGCCAGCGGAAGTGGCGGGCGCGTTTTTCAACCAAGTCATTACGGTGCGTGCGGTACGTCCCACCGCCTCCGCGATAGCCCGGTAGGTCGCCCCCGCCGCCCGCAACCGCAATGCCTTAACCCGCAGTTGCCCAGCACGATCGGTGCGGGCCTGGCGGGCCTTGCCGGCATTGTCCGCCGCCGCACGCGCCTTGGCCTCGGTACGGGCCTTCCCGCCACGCCGTCCCATCCGCGACAGATACTCATGCGCCGCATCAGAACCACTGGTGGACGTGGGGCGTCCCTTGCCAGCATTGACCTGCCGCACGGCTGAACGAGCCAGGCACGCCACCTCCCCATCAGACAGGGGGTGGGGCAGCTGGACGTTGAGCGCCCGGGCATGGGCGATCGAGGCGGCCTCGTTTGGGGTCTGGTGGCGGATCTGTTGCTGGTCCCATAGCCACCGGCGGGTGGCGCGGAAAATAGCGGTGTTGCGACCCACCTCCGTGGCGGTGTCCACTACCGGGGCCCGCGGGACGCCGGCCTGCCCCAGCAGGGCCGTGCCCGGGTCCCAGGCTGACGCGGCGGGTCCGTCAATAGCCTCGTCATGGAACGGGTCGATGTACTCGACCATGTGCGCCTTGAGATCTCCCAGGGACCACGGGCTGGCTCTGCGACCCCACCACACACGCCCGGCCGGGAATTCAGCAGCCGGGTTGCGCACCAAGTAACGGGTGAAGCACGGGTCCCCATCGACCAGCCGGTCCAGGGCCCGCTGCACCGCCTCTGCATAGCGGATCGGCCACGGCCGAGCGCCCTCGCCCCGGTAGACCGGCTCGATCGCCCACCCGGCCTGGGCGTGACCAGTGGCCGGGTTCTCGATGATCCACGTGGGCTCTGGCACCGCCGGGTGCATCAGGTTCAACAACGCGGCCTCGTCATCGACGTCGACGACGAGGAAATTTAACCAATCGGCCGGGTTGAGCTGGAGAAACGCGAACTCATTAGCAGGCCGCCCACGGTTCGGGAACGCCTGCGACTTGGTCTGACCGCACCGGAAGTACTCGATCCGGTGGTGTGCTAGGAACCGGCGGGCCGGGGTCTCGGGGCAAAAAAGAACAACATCCAGCAAGGCAGGGTCCACTTGTGGACGCGCCTCAGGTATACTAAGGGACATAACAGTCCCCTGATATTGGATTCATGACAGGTTCCGATTCAGTTAGCTGTTGAAACGGCTGTCGCGAGTTTGGAGACCTGAGACAGCCAAATGACTTCGACGGCCCGCCCTGCCAGGCGGGTCGTCAGTCGTTTAAGCGGAATTAGCCAGCGGTAGGCGCGGCTCCTCCCTGTTGTCAAGCTTGTTGGGTCGTCCCGCATCGCGATCGATCAAGGCACCGATGTACTCAGCCATGCTGAGTCCCGTTCGACGAGACGCTTCGACGGCCGCACGATGCTGCTCAGGAGACACACGCGTGGACAACGCCACTTTGTGTCCTTGCAGCTTTGGTTGCTGGTACTCGGTCATGAAGCCATCGTTGCATACTGCAACCGCAACCGGTAGCAGTGTGGGGTGTGTCTCCATGATTTCCTTGCCCCTTTGTTTTTGAAGCCTGACGCGGTAAAGACGCAGTGAAGGCTCCCGTCTAGGTGTATCGCATCAATCATACAGTTTTTTGAACATGTTCAACATAAACGTGTTCAAGTTCCAGGTAGCCTGGAGGGCATGTTTTGGCTAGGGGGAACTGTTTCCCGTTCCGACTCCGATGTGCTGGCTGAACTGCCGGACCATCTCACTTGGGAGTGTCTTCATCTGGAGGTGCAGCGTCGGCATGGCAAGCCCGTTCACATCGAGCCTGCCCCCGCGGGGTTGGGCCAGGACGTCACGGGGCTGTGGTTGGAGAAAGCTGAGCAGTCCTGGATTTTCCATGCTGCCGGTGAGAGCGAGCTGCTGCGCCGGCACGTGATTCTGCACGAGTATGGACACATCCTTCTCATGCACGGCGGATGCGAGCTGACGCTGGGAAATGCCTTCGTCCATATTGGGGGCTCCCGGCGGATCAAGACCCTTCTCGGGCGTTCCTCCACCTGGACAGCCCAGGAGATCGCGGCAGAGAACGCCGCCACGAGGTTAGCCGCCAGACTGACCCGGCGGGTGGATCCTCTGCTCGAGGTCTTTTGATGAGCCTCGGTGCGGTGTTGAGTCTGCTCAAAGCCGTAGCCTGCATCTTCGCCGTCGTGGCGGTGGTCGTTCGTCTGCCACGAGTAGCGCGGCGACGCCAAGTGGACTTTGTCTGGATGGGCACGGCGTTGGCGGCGCTGGCCTTCTCGGCTAACGGGGTCATGGTTCCCGAACGGAGCGTGGATGCGTGGCTGGGTGGAGAGAACATCTTCCACCTGGTGCGCAGCCTGCTCGCGCTCAGCGCCGTATGGTGCCTGCGGGCGGCCCTCGTCCAGTCCCTGCAGCGCAGGGACTGGAGCCGGTCGCGGACATTGGGGGAGACCGCCATTGGCGGTACCTTACTGCTGGGGTTGACGATAGCGTTCTTCTCGATCGATCGGGACCCGACCTCGAGAGCGTTCATCCCGGACCACCTTGCCCAGGGCGGCACCTTGGGTTACACGCTGCTCATCATGGTGATGGGAGCGTGGAACGCCACCGATGTTGCCCGTGTCGCCTTCCAGGAACTCGCCTTGCGCCAGCCGGAGCACGACCGTCTGCTGTGGCCGGCTCTGCTCGGCCTGGGTGTGGGAGGTTCTCTGCTCGTGCTCGGCTGCACGCTTGAAGCCGGCTATGCAGTCCTCGGGTATTCAGGCACCTGGGATACTGTAGCTACGGCCATGCGAGCCTCGTTCGGCCCGGTCTTCTTGCCCGGGGCCGTGCTGGTGTGCTTGGCCGTGGCGTGGTTGGGTCTCTACGCCCAAGGCCGGCGCCTGAAGATGGGTCTGCGCATGGACATCCTGAGGATCGCTCCGGTGTGGGCCCAACTCGACGCTGACCGGTGGAGCCCTGGTGGACGCCCTCCGGGCTGGCGCAGCGCCCTGTCGGCTGATCCCCAGAAAGTTCTCTACAGTGCCGTCATTGCCGTCGAAGATGCCCTGCGGGTAGAGAACATGGACCTGTCGGAAAGGCAACGGTGTGCCCTGCAGACCGCCGAGAGGAGATTTGAACTCACATCATGAGCACCTCGATCGTCGTCCCCCGCTGGGAGAGAACCGCCACGGAAGCCTTCCAGCCTCCTGTGCTGCTGGCGGCGTTGCTCATCGCGCTGCCTGGGTGCGCACCTTCTGCCGCCTCGTTGTGGTGGGGAATCAGCGCGGCCCTGATCGTATGCGGGGTTCCACTGGCCATGGTCCTCATACTGGTGCGCCGAGGGGTCCTCACCGACCACCACGTGAGCGTGAAGGAGCACCGCCGCCCGGTGATGGCCGGGGTGCTGGTACTGGTCCTCAGCTACCTCACGGCGGCGATCCTGCTGCGGGGACCGATCGAGATTGTGGCGCTGCTGGTGGCCACGTTCCTGGCCGGGTTGGTGATCGCTGTGGTGAGTCCGTGGTGGAAGATCTCCGGGCACGGCATGATGATGGGCGGCACTATTGTTGCCCTGACAACATCCTGGGGTGTTGTCGGGCTGCTGTTCGTTCCGGTGGGCTTGGTGGTGTGCTGGAGCCGTATCCGGCTCCAGGACCACACTGGTCACCAGGTGATCTCAGGCTTCATCTACGGATTAGCCTTCCTGGGCAGCATCTACGCCTGGATCGTGACATGAGGAGAAAAGACGTGGGGGACGCCAACCGGGAACGGTCAGCCCAGATTTTGGCCGACAAAATCAACCTGCTGTTGGACACCCTGCGCACCGAAACCGGCCATCCCTACGACTTCACCACGATTCAGCAAGGCATAAAAGACCGCGGTGTGGCTATGTCGCGCACGAAATGGCACTACCTGAAGACGGCCGACACCCGGGTGCGCCCCGATGAGAAACTGCTCCGGGCGCTGGGGGAAGTGTTCGGAGTGGACCCCAGATATTTGGTGCACGAGAACGGCCCGTTGCCTGAGCAGGTCGAGCAGGAACTAGCCACGGTGCGCGCCCTCCGACGAGCGAGGTGCGTAACTTCGCGGCGAGAGCCCTCGGCCAGATTGATCCTGAAGGGCTTCAGGCAATCCTTGAGGTCATCGAGAAGAAGGAAAGTTCCTCTCAGGACGACTCCACACAGTAGATAAAGAAGGCCAGACCAGCCACAACAGCTGTGCCGGCTTCTTTCGTTCATCTACCATCCACCTGCTGGGCGCCGCCAATGTCGCGGAACTGATGGCCGACGACTTCCCACTGGCCGTCGCGCTCTTCGAGGTAGAGGGTGACCTGCCGACGATCCATTTCGTGGATGGTGGCTCCGTCTCGGGTATTCCAGGCCCATTCCACCGTGTAAGCGCGAATAGCCTTGTCCGGAGCGATGTCCTGATTGATGTCGCCGTGGACGGGGACGATGGTAGGCGTGCTGTAGCTCTCGTGCTGCGCTGCGGTAAGCCATGGGGCGCCTGCTGCGTTACGTTCGGGCTCAACCTGGTGAGCGGCCCAGTCAGGGGACATCAGCGACTGGGTACGGATCGCTGCGGCGGTTTCGGTGCGGTCGCTGGCGGTGTCCCAGGAGTGGAGCATCAGAGCGGTGACCTCGGCGGTGGAGTCCACATCGGTTCGGTCAGCGTTATCCGCGGTGGCGAAGGTGCCCTCGCCTAGCTGTCGCGCCGTGGGGGAGGCGGTGGCTTCTTGGAAGACCTGCTGGGCTTCGTCGCTGGAGCCACAAGCGGCAAGCGGCAACACGCACATCAACAAGGCTGCGGCGAGGCGCAGCGGATGGCGCATCATCTCGGCCACGCACCTTTCTCTTTGAGGATGGGCTGGGGGTCGAGGTTGTGCCCCTGGTAGGGAAAGACGAGGTCGGGGGCGTCAGGTTTGTAGATCTCAAGGTGCAGGTGGGTGGCCATGCCGAAGCGCCCGCGGTTGCCCTCGACGCCGATGATGTCACCGCGTTTGAGCTTCTGGCCCTTGGCCACGTCCCAGGAGTGCAGGTGGCAGAAGGCGAATCCGAAATCGGGGTCAAGCCCGTTCTCCTTGGCGATGACGCATCCGTCGGTGACGTTGAACCCGGTAATCCGCAGGCCGGTGGGGGCTACGACGACTCCGCCGCTGCTGTTGCCAACCCCGGGGGTGGCGATGTCCACGCCCTCGTGCTGGTTGGCCCAGCCAGGGACTCCAGCCAGAGCGCGCCCACCGTAGCCGGAGGTGAATACGCCCCCGGGCAGTGGGGTGGCCCACTCACCATCGCCGAGGTCTCCGTCCCAGGCCCGGGCCCGGTGGGGGCCTTGCAGTCAGCAGAAAAGGTGGACTGGGTGCCATCGAGGATCTTCTCAACATACTGCTGGGTCTCCGGGTAGGGCGGAACGCCGCGGTGCTCCTGTACCGCACCGGGCCCGGCGTTGTAGGCGGCCAGGGTTAGGCGCACGAGCTCGTCCGGATTGTCCCCGGCGATGGGCTGAATTTCTTTCTTCAGGGCTGCCATGTAACGGCCCATGGCTGCGATGGCATCTTCGGGGTCGAAGGGGTCTCCGCCGTTGCCATAGGTGGCCCAGGTCGCGGGCATGAATTGGGCCAGCCCCTGGGCGCCGACGGGGCTGGTGGTATCTGGGTTCCACCCGGACTCCTGCGCCAGTTGTGCGGCGACCAGGCTGGCCGGCAGTTCGGCCTGGCTGGCGGCCGCGTCCACGAGCGGTCCCCAGCCGTTTGGCACGGACACCACATTGCCCTTCTCGTTGGTGCCGACGGCGGTGGCAGTGCAGCTGGTGGACAGGCTCGCGGCGTCCTCCTCCTCGGCCAGGGTGGTCACGAGCATGGCTAAGACCATGATGATGCTCACCAAAAGGCCAAGGAGAAGCAGCGTCGCGCCGCCGAGGGCTCGGGGGTGGGGCCTGGCCGTCAGAAGCCCTGGGAGATCAGGGCCGCGGCGTGGAGCCAGGCTCTGCGGGTAGCCGGACGTAGTTGCCGGTGATGAATGCGGCCCTGCACCAGGTGCGGGTCGAAAGGAACGATGGCCACCTCACGCACAAACGGGGCGTATTCAGCGGTGATGGCTTGGGCCTTGGTGCTGTGCGAGGGCATCAGCTCGGAGATGACCACCACGGCATTACGGGCCAGTTCCCTGGCATGGGGACCTCCAGAGTGCAGGGCTTTGAGGGCGTTGACCCCGCCCTGGGCCTTATCGGACTCGGTGGTGGTGGCGATGATGATCTGATCAGTGTGAGCGATCATGCGCGCCCAGTTCTCGCCCCGGGTGGAGTTGCCGCTGTCCATGATGACGAGCCGGTAGTACTTCTCGGCCACCCGGTGCAAGGCGTCCACCTCGACGCCAGTAATTTCGTGGGTGTTGGACGGTGACTCGTCAGAGCGCAGGACGTCGTAGGCGTCATACGCCTGATGGTGGACGAAGGCGGCTAACTCGGCCGCCTTGGCTTCGGCTGTAAGGAAGTGATCGGCGTGGTGGAGAAAGTCCAGCGCGGTGGAGTCGTGGCCGGCGCCGTCGGTACGCCAGCCCAGGGATCCCATGGCTTCGTTGTTATCCCAGGCGAGCACGCCCGCCCCGCCGTGGCGGGCGAACTGGGCGGCGAGCAGGGCAACGGTGGGGGTTTTGTTGGCACCGCCCTTCTGGTTGACCACTGCGATGGTGCGGGAACCGATCCAGTGCCGTGAGACCGCGGCCAGGTTTTTTCGTTCCGCTACTTCCTCAGGCTCAGGGGCCAGATTCAGCCGATGCGGTTGAGCATCCCGCGCAACCGTGGGTGGCTGGTGCCTCGTCCAGAGAGCTGTCGGTGGCTATGAAGCTGGGGGCGGAGTCGATGTCTAAGACTGTCGTGTCAGATGGTTGCGGCACCGGGGCGCTAGAGGGCATTGACTTTGCCTGCACGGGACGGGACTGCGAAGCGTTCTTGAGAGTCGGCGCAACGATGGTGGAAGACGTTGAGGCAGCTTTTTTATGAGAGGAACTTTCGGACTCGCTCAGCAGCGATTCCGGGGCCGACTCGGCGGGCACGAGCTCCCCAGGTTTGACCGCACGGCTGCCTCGACGCCCGGTCCGGGGTAGGCGAGTGAGCGTCGCATCGGTGGAGACTTCCCCGTCAGGCCCAACGACCAGGTAAGTCTCGAATTCGTTCGCCGAAGATGGGTCGATGGCTACGACCTTGACGGGCCGACCCAGGATACGCGCGGTCTCGGTTAGTTGAGCAATGGCGTCGTCCATTGAATTTAGGGGGGTCACCACACCGTCGACGGAGACTTCAACGGTGTGGTTGTCGTTGAGCGTCGCGATGCATCGCGGACGGTCGAGCGCCTGCGCCATGGGAATGCCTTTCGTATCAGTCGGTGTCCCTCATTCCGAGGTTGGGTTGCTGAGAGACGTTGTAGTGAGCACGCAGGTGTTCTTTTACGTCGTCCCGGAGGATGATCCAGTGCGAACCCAGCTGTATGGCTGCACCCGCCCATCCCTCAGCCACCGGTAGGTCACCGTGCTGCTGGACAGCCCCAGCACCTCGGTCAGCTAGGCCACGGAAAGTTGCTCGGGCAACCCATTGAAGAGTCTGTCCAGCGACTCAGTCATAGAGAGCGCTCCAGCGATCACAGCGGCTCCGGTACATCGGAGTGGGGAAAAATTGCTTACGGTTGCACACCATAGCTCGAAACTGCCTATAGTTGAACATGTTCAAATTAATTCCGTGGATGATCCACGGAAATGCACCTCAGTGCATTGAATTCAACTTGGGAGCCTAGATGGGCAATCGGTGGACAGGGTTCGTCGCGCCCGGCACGGGGGCTCAGACGGTCTCGCTCCTGGATGAGACCGTTTCTGAGCCGCCCCCGGTTCTTCGGGGAGCGCAGGCGCCCCAGCAGGGTATTTCTGCACCGGCCGGCGGCGGGCGGCTCGAACGGTTTCCCGCGTCATCTATTGGTCCGTACTGGTTAGGCACCCATGGTGGAGCGGGAGAGACCACATTTCGGGAGCTGCTAGACGGTGTCGAATGCCATCATCGTTGGCCTTCTCCGACCCCAGAGGCACCGTCTCCTGTCGTTGTCCTCCTCGCCCGTCAGACGCATCGCGGGTTGGAATCAGCTCGACGCGCCGCCCAGGGCTGGGCCTCCGGGCAACATCCGGATGTAGTGCTCGCGGGGTTGGTGATCGTGGCCGACACTCCGGGCAAGACCCCGAGATCCCTGGCAGCAGCGACCCGTGTGATCTCCGGCGGTGTCCCTTTCACCTGGGTGGTGCCGTGGATCGAAGAACTCCGACTCACTGGAGCCATGGACTGGGAGTCCATGGCCCGTGAGCCGAAGAAAGTCCTCACCGCTATCGGTGAGGCAGTCGATGAACTCACCTCCGAGAGGATTCCCCAATGATCGACCTCGTACTTGCCGCACAGGACACCGTTTTGGCCCTGCCTGCTGCACTGCCCGACTCCGACCCGCTGGCTCCTCCGGGCATCGGAGAGTCCTGGAACAGGATGGTCGGTGTGGGCAAGTGGATTGCCTTGGGCATCGCCGTTCTGGGACTGCTGGTGGTGGGCGGGAAGATGGCTTTCGACGCTCGTCGTGGTGAGACCACCGAAGAAATCTCCGGGATCATCAAGATCGTGTTGGCCGTCGCGCTGATCTCCGGTGGTGCTTCGATCCTTTCGTTTATCTCCCAAGACGGCGGAGGACAAGAGGAAGAGCAGAGTAGCGATGCGGAGGCTGCTGCCATTGTGATCCACGATGATCCCCACTTCAACATCTAGAAGCTGACCACCATCAACAACTACAGGACCAGTCCCACGCGCGAAAAGGAGCAGCAGGTGACAGATCAGCTTGAGACGGACAACGACAAATCATGGTGGGCGGGCCCTTGGTTCCTGGTCTCGGCGGTGCTCATGGCCCTGCTGGTAGTGCTGGGACTGGTCCTGTGGCTGTGGCCCGAAGAACAGGAGCAGTCACAGTCTCAAACCGCACCGGCCACCGCGACCGAGGCGTCCTCGGGTGGGGAGTCGGTGTGCGGGTTGTCTGCCACCGGCGGTACCACCTTGACCAAGGCGCCGAAGGATGTCGAGTGGGAAGCTCTGGGGGCGATCTACTCCCCAGCCTCGAAGAAGAACGGGCCGGGCACCATGGACGAGTCCACGGGTGTCCGGTCCTGCTACTCCCACACACCCGAAGGGGCATTGCTGGCTTCCACCAACATGCTGATCTCGGGCAACGACCCGCAGGTCCTCCTCGACACCATCGAAGCACGGGTCATGGAGGGCCCCGGCAAGAACATCGCCATCGGGCAGGCGCAGCAGCGAGTAAGCGAGAACGACACCACGACCGTCCCGCTGGAAGTGGCCGGGTTCCGGTTGCTCTCATATACAGACGATAAGGCCACCGTCGAGGTTGTGCTGGCCGCCGACGACGGGACGGAAAAAGTTTACACAACGACCGCAACCGACATGGTTTGGTACGAGGGAGACTGGCGTTTCCTGTTGCAGGATGACGGGAGCGGTGGCCCCGTCTCAGGTCAGATTTCCGATCTGTCCGGGTACATCCAGTGGACTCCCGACAATGGCTGACGAGGAAAAGTGTGGATTCCTTGACGGCATCTGCAAAGCGAAAAAAGGTGTTAACGAAGCTCTGACCGGTGCCGCCGGGGATGCCTTAGATCAGATCGCCGACGGTGTGACCGCCGGCGTGGTCGACACGGTCGCTTCCCTGGGTTCAATGTGGACGCGGATCGGCAGCGCCGGCCTTACCTCCGAGGGCGATACCGGTTCTCAGACCCCGGTGCGGGGGGATTTCAACGCCTACATCGACACGCTGCTGGGTTACGCGAGCTGGCTCGGGTTAGGCGTGGCCGTGTTCGGGGTGCTGTTTTTGGGCATCGTGCTGGCCGTCAACGCCCGCCGCGGCGACGGCGCGGGCCTGGTCAACACCGCCACCGTCCTGGCCGGCGGGGCGGCGCTGGTAGGGGGAGCCACCAGCCTGATCGGTTTCCTCATACCGGCCCGGGCGATGAACTTGAGCGGTTCGGTGGGATTCATCCAGGACCAGA
Organism: Kocuria atrinae C3-8; assembly: GCF_000286355.1. Lineage (GTDB taxonomy): Bacteria > Actinomycetota > Actinomycetes > Actinomycetales > Micrococcaceae > Kocuria > Kocuria atrinae_A. The sequence continues at coordinate 13,046 of NZ_AJXN01000092.1, forward strand.
CCTTTTATCTCACCCTGGCGGTAGCCGCGCTGAGCGTGATAATCGCCGGGGCTCAGATGGCCTGGTCCCAGCGCGCTGAGCCGGCCCGGGAGCTGCTCAAGGGCTACTTACCTTGGCCGTGGTCACCGCTTCGGGGGTGACGATCCTCAACGTCTTGATCCGGGGCACCGACGCCTGGCGGTGCAGATCATTGACTCCGCCATCGGGGATGATTTCCAGACCGATGTGCTCAAGCTCCTGGCCTTGGACAACATGGCCAGTAGCGGCACTAGTCCGGTGTGGTTGGGCGGCAACGTCATCCTGATCATCGTCGGCGGAGTCGTGGCGATCATCGTGAACCTCATTCAGGTGATGCTGATGGTGCTGCGCACCGGGATGTTGTTTCTGATGGCGGGGGTCCTACCGCTTTCAGCCGCCTTCTTGAACACGGAGACGGGTAAGAACTTCTTCCAGAAAGTCATCGCCTGGACCCTGGCATTTGCTTTCTACAAGCCGGCAGCGGCCCTGATCTACGGGTTGGCGATCAAGATGTCCACCACCGGGGTGTGGGAGGGCGACGGCGGGCTAATCCAGTTCGCTGCGGGACTGATGATGATCATCGCCTCCGTGTTCGCGCTACCGGTGCTGATTGGTTTCCTCAGCCTGTGCTGGGCTCGATGTCTTCCAACAGTGGAGGTGGCGCGTTGGGGGTCGCCGCGATGGGCGCGGCGATCCCGCAGGGCGCGGCCCACCTGTCGCGGTCCGGACGCGGATTCGGTTCCGACAGCTCCGCCAGCCAGGCGCTACGTCCACACCATCGCCTACGCCTGCCGGTGCAGGCA
>NZ_AJXN01000093.1 GCF_000286355.1 Kocuria atrinae C3-8
GGCATGGGCGTTTCAGGGGCAGAGTCCGGTGGGCGCGTGGTGCGTGCCCAGGGCGGTTCGGAAGAACGCACCACGGCCGGGCGCTGGTCCGTCCTGCGGCCCGAACCCCTCAATGCCACGGTGCGCGCGCAGGCGCAGGCCGAGTTGTTGCTGGATCGCTACGGAATTCTCACGCGCGGACCGGTGGCGGTGGAGGATGTGCCGGGCGGATTCGCGACCGTCTACAAGGTGCTGCGGGCATTGGAGGACGCGGGCCGGGCCCGGCGCGGTTACTTCATCGAAGGACTGGGTGCCGCGCAGTTCACTCAACCGGCAACGGTTGATATTCTCCGCAGTTTTACCGAGGACGATTCGGTGCGCGCCCCCGAACCGCAGGTGCTCGCGCTGGCCGCCACCGATCCAGCCAACCCGTACGGCGCCGCTTTGGACTGGCCCGAGGTGGTGGCACTGGAATCATCGACCAAACACCGCCCGGGGCGGAAGGCCGGCGCGATCGTGGTGCTCGTGGACGGCGACTTGGTGCTGTATCTGGAGCGCGGCGGCAAGACCGCGCTCGCGTTCACGTCCTCCGAGAGCGAGCTGCGCATGGCCGCCGAGGCCGTGGCCGGACTCGTGCAGCGCCGTGCTGTGGACTCACTCGTGGTCGAGAAGGTCAACGGAGAATCCGTGCTCTCGTCCGTCGAGATGGTGACCGCGATTCGCGAGGGGCTGTTGTCCGGAGGCTTCTACCAAACGCCGCGCGGGGTCCGCATGCGCGCACCGGTGAGCGGGTGATCGCCCATGCCAGAGGGTGATTCCGTCTATCGGCAGTGCAAGATGCTCCGCGAGGCGCTTCAGGGGCAGGTGCTGGAGTCCTCGGATCTCCGAGTGCCCGCGTTGGCGACCACGGACCTGTCCGGGCGCACGGTGGTGGATGTGGTGCCGCGGGGCAAGCACATTCTGATCCGCCTGTCCGCTGCCCCAGATGGTTCTGAGCTGAGGTCCGGTGCCGAACCGCTCACCCTGCACTCGCACCTGATGATGGACGGGACGTGGCGGGTCTTCGAGCGCGCCGGGATGTCTCGAGATGGTGCGGAACGCGGATCGAGAGCGAGTGCGGCGTCGTCGACCGGAACGTCTCCGGCGGCTCGCGGAAAGCGCGGTCGGCAGCCGTATCGCCGCTACGCGAGCGTGCGCTCTCGCGCGGAGGCTCGCACACCGTTGAGCGCGGACGTGTCGACCGGGCAGGGTTCGCACACGATCCGCGCGATCCTGCGCACGGCGACCGTGGACGCAATCGGTTTCGATGTGAAGGACGTGCGGCTGGTGCCCACGCGTCTCGAGGACCAGGAACTCGTCGGGTATTTGGGTCCGGACATACTCGGCCCGGATTGGGACCTGGATGAAGCGCTGCGCAGGCTGCGGGCTCACCCGGACCGCGCGATCGGCACGGCACTGATGGACCAGCGCAATCTCGCGGGTATCGGCAACGTGTACCGGGTGGAAGTACTGTTCATGACGCGCACCAACCCCTGGCGCCCGTGGGCTCCCTTCCGGATGCGAAGCTCACCGAGATCGTGAAGCTGGCGCATAAGCTGCTCAACCTGAATCGTGACCGCCCGCTGCGGTCCACGGTGGGCCACCCCGCGACCGGCGCCCGCTCTTCTGGGCCTACGGCCACTACGACCAGCCCTGCCGCCGGTGCGGCACGCGCCTCAAACGCGGCGAGATCGACGACGCCGCCCCGTCCATCACCGAGCCTCGCGATCCATCCGCGGTTCAGCACGTGCGACAGATTGCGTGGTGTCCGAGGTGTCAAGCGAGCGAGCTCGCTTGATGCGGTCGAGCCGCGTCGAGAACATGAGGTGAGGAAAATGCCTCAGACTCGAACAGATCGAGTCGTTATGTCACCTGACAATTAGCCACGCAGGGACCGGTCCCGCAAACGGTGTAGTCGCCAGTGGGTACGGATCTGGAGCAGGACCGGAAAAACGTGAAGCAGGACGCCGAGCCCAAAGATCCAGAGCGCGGCCGACACCGAAGCAAGCGATGCAATGAGCGCAGCAACAAGATGAACTGCCGCACCCCAGGTGTGTGCCACCGCATTGGATTAAACTGAAGCAAAGAGTTCTGTCGAGGGGTGACGCTCCCCGAGATGGGGCCTCAAGGTGCGAACTCCACGGTTCCACCGAATGAAATGCAGGAAACGGTTGAAGTGATCAACCCCCATTGCTTTGACGATTCGATTCATCCGATCACTCACGTGAAACAGTGATTCGGGAAGAGCCTGGCGGAGCTTATCCCCGACGAAAAACGCTCCGCCGAAGGACACCAAGGTGGTGGTCAGAACGAACGGAAATCCGCCCGCGCCAGCCTCCGTTCCCACCACATAAAGACCAAACGCGGACAGCGCGGTAATCACGAAGGCTGTGATCAATGCGGCTCCTCATGGGACATCGTGAGCTAACGAACCAGGTAAGAGAATGGGCCTACAGCGTAGCTGAGGCCCATTCTCTTCGAATCGTTAGTCCGTTGTTCAGCGAGTGACCCACGTCCGACCGGTCACCGAGGACCAGTGGGCAACGTAGCCGTTGGAGAATCGCTGCTGCACTTCGGTGCCAACTCGGTATTCGTCCGTGGTGGGGTAACCCCAGCCGCGCTCGTATCCTGCCTTCTTCCAGGCATTTCCAATAGCACCGGTCTCGAGGACTGCACGTGCGCCGGTTGCAGGCGACCACAGAATCTTGTGTACCGCGCCTCGGGAATTGCGGAAGCTTTGGTAAGCACCGCCATTGATTAGCCCACCGCGTTCATTCATCGTGGGGGTTCCGACGACGCCGACTCCACCCAGAGCACTATGCCGAGCCTTGATAGCGCCCTTGACGGTATAACCGCCAATGTTTTGCGGGGCTGTTGAGTATGTGGGGGTCGTCCTAGTGGATTGCGTCGCGACACCTCCGAGAAGACTTCCGGACACGGTGCTGGACACGTCCTTCGGACCCTTGCCTTGCGGGAACCCATAGGACACCACGGTGCCCACCAGTCGCCATCCGGATCCGGTGCGAGACAGAGAACCATCCACGTGAGTAAGCCCAATACCGATGACTTTCATCTTCGGATCGGTCAGCACCTTGTTGTGCCCGTGGGAGCCTTTCCACCATTGCACGAGGTCGGTGACCGAGTTCCGGTAAGAAAGTGCGTGGATTTCTCCGACAGCGTTGTAGCCAGCGGCCCGCGGGTCAGTCAGGAAGGTATTGCTGTGATTGATGACTTCCTGCTGGACAAGTCGGTTGGACTGTCCCTGCGCGATGCCGGACAAGCTCGCTGAATACTTCACCGGGGCCAAGCCCTTAGATGCGCGGTGAGCATTGATTTGATTGAGCATGTTCTGTGCATCAGCTGCGCGGGTTGAATCAGACACAGACACAATGTCGTTGGGAGCTGCATTCGCCGGTGCCATGGCGGTCAGACCGCCAACCATGATGCATGCGGCGGTCGCGGAAGCGAGCAGTCGGTTACTCGATTTACGCTTGGGGGCGGCGTGTTTGGGGGTGCGGTACTTGAACATCAGTATCGGGCCATTTCGTCGTCGGGCGCAGGGAAGCGCGCAGGGTCATCTAAGGACCAGACGAAATTGCGCGCGGGGATTCTGCGTCAAAGAAGCGGTTCAAAAAGATAGAGCACCGTCCACCGGGTGGTGGCTGGGGGGAAGAGCCATCCTTGATACTACACACATTGACGTTATCTTGTCGTTATCAATGCTTTTTTCTCGGATTGTCCCCTCGAAGGGGAACGGTCAACCCGGAAACTGGGCTGACCAGGAGTTCGGTGGCCGCAACCTATTGCGTCAACGAGATCGTCAGAATCGCACCGGCCGACAGGACCAATCCGACAACTTGTGGAAAACTTGTTTTCTCGCGCAGAAACAGCATTGCCATGGCAATCGTGATGGCTGGATAGAGCGAGATGAGAGCGCTGCCGATAGATAGCAAACCGGCTTGAAATGCGAAAAGCATCGCGCCATTGGCGATGACATCGAACGCACCCACCATGAGCGCGAGCAAGAGCGCTTTTCTGGGAGGCAGAGCCAGTTGCCTGGAACCCACGGCCGCCAGAACAATGGCCATCGAGGCAGCTCCCCTAGCCGCGACCAGAGGCCACAGTCCCGTTCCTTCGGGGATCTGGTCAGTGAAGATGAAGCTCAGGGCCACACCCACACCCGTTCCCACCGTGAGCCAAGCGATCCGAGCTGTAAATGGCCGAGTGGCGGGATAGGGCAGCTGCGGCTCCCGGCTCACCAGAAGGACCGCAATGATGGCCAGCCCCACGCCAATGAATGACCCCGTACTCAATTGTTCACCGAGGAAAAGTCCGACCAGCACGGGTAGTACCGTCACGATGACTGCCGTGAGCGGAGAGACCACATTCATGGGCCCGTGTGCCATGGCCGAGTAGAACCACACGGTCGCGAGCGCCATCACCACCCCGGAGGCCGCGCCCCACAGGAGCGACGTCAGCTCAATGGACTGACCGACAAGCGGTGCCGCCACAGCGAAGATGATGAATGAGACCGGATAGGCAATGAGCACCACAGCCATTGCCCGTGAGTAACGGGAGGCAAGCCCTCCCACGAAGTCACTGGCGCCATAGGCAACCGCAGAAGTAAGAGCCAGCAGAATCGACAACATCCGCCAAGAACCCCCTTCCGCTCCCCTCGAACTCCCCCGAACTCATCACAATGCCATCAGTGTGGCTACCCAGCCACCGCCGCATGGCTACTCGGCGTCAGCGGGAATTGATCGTCACCGACTCCCCTGTCATCGGGTGCACGAACGTCATGGATCGCGCGATCAACTGCATCGGGTTGTCCGGATCTTCCACATCGAAATCCTCCAGCGGCACCGGGTACAGCTTGTCGCCTCGCAACGGCAGCCCCAAGGACGTCATGTGCACTCGAATTTGGTGGGTGCGCCCGGTCAGCGGCCGAACTTCGTAGAGTCCCCATTCACCGGACGCGTCCGCGAAGGAAGCCAAGAGCCGAACATCCGTGATCGCGTTGATCTCCCCCGGATCCTCGCGGGCCTGCAACTCCCCCTGCGTCTTGTTGATCCGAGATTCCACGCGCACCGGCTCGGCACCAACGCGATCGTTGAGCGAAGCCACTGCCCAATACGTCTTGAACACCGAGCGCTGCTCGAACATCTTGTGGAACGCCCCGCGATCCTCGCGCCGCTTGCACAGCAACAGGACCCCTCCGGTGGAGCGGTCCAACCTGTGCAGTGCGGAAATCTCATCGTTGGCGAACTGCACCCGCCCGGCCACCACCGCGCTGCGGCGCACGTTCTCGCCCTTGGGCGTACTGCACAGCCCATGGGGCTTGTCCACGGCGATAATCCACTCGTCCTCGTAGAGCACGTCCAAGGTGACGGGAGCGGCGTCGTCGTCGGGAATGGGGCGATGGAACCACACGGAAGCGCCGGGAACGTAGGGCGAAGATGTGGTGACCACAGCGCCGTCGTCGGACCGCACCCGACCAGCCGCGACCTCGTCCGCGAACCACGCGGCGCTGTCCGGGAAACGCTGCATCACGTACGAAACAGCCGTTGCAGGCAGCGAACCGAGAGACGAAAGCACCGGATCCGGCGCGCCGGTCCGGGCATCCGAACTCGCGTTGGACCCACCCCGCGGTCCATGGGCAGGGGCGGTGCCGTGCGTCGTTTCCTCATATCGTGTGAGACCAGCCAGCTACCATGGCCTGGAACCTAACACACCACTTTTGAGGCGGCCTATCGTGACCCAGCAGACCACCGCGGAGTACGTGGTGCTCCTGGATGACCAGCACCAGCCCACCGGGACCGCGCTCAAGTCGGAGGTCCACACGGAGGACACTCCCCTGCACCTCGCGTTCTCGTGCACGTGCTCAACACCAAGGGCGAGGTCCTGGTGACCCGTCGCGCGCTGAGTAAGAAGACCTGGCCGGGTGTGTGGACCAATAGTTTCTGCGGCCACCCGGGCCCGGACGAGCCCTTCGAAACGGCCATCGCTCGCCGCGCGCAGCAGGAACTCGGCTTGGAGATCCGCAATATCGCCCCCGTGATCCCGGAGTTCAGCTACCGCGCCACGGATGCGTCCGGGATTGTGGAGAACGAGTTCTGCCCGGTCTTCGTGGCGATCACCGACTTCGAGCCTGAGCCTGTGGAGTCCGAGGTCTCCGAATACGCTGGGCCACCCCCCAGGACCTGGCCGGCGCCGTGCAGCGCGCGCCGTTCGCGTTCAGCCCGTGGCTCGTCTCGCAGATCGCGGAACCGGAGTTGCAGGCCCAGCTCGGCTAGCCGGTTAGGCTCAGACCGTCCCGTTTTCCGGCCCAGGAGCACTGCCATGTCCGAATCCCCGGCGTATCGCGCCGCCAAAGCCGCGCACTCCGTGGATCACCTGTTCGGCTCCCGCGCCCTCCGCATGCCGG
>NZ_AJXN01000094.1 GCF_000286355.1 Kocuria atrinae C3-8
GGCCGGAGCGGGCGCCGGGGTGGGCGCGGGGGTCTGCTCGGGGCCACCGTGAGATCTATGGTTCCTATTACGTTTTGTGAGGCGTTTTACGGGAATAGGGAACCATAAATCGATGGGCCGGCGGGCGGGTACGCGCCGGTGACGCGGCGTCGTCCCGTGTGGTCTACTGAAGGCCCGCGGACGGGGCCGGCCGGAACGCAACCCCGGCCCGGCAGGTTCTGCGGTCAATGACGAGAAGGGCGTTCACATGGCTTTCAGCAAGGGTGACCGGGTCGGATGGAACACTGCGCAGGGCACAACGTACGGGACCGTGCAGTCCAAACACACGAAGGACCTGGAGTTCAAGAACCAGACGTTCCGGGCCGACAAGGACGATCCCGTGTACGTGGTGGAATCCGAAAAAACCGGCTCGCAGGCCGCCCATCACGAGTCCGCGCTGTCGGGCGCCACGGATGACGGGAAGGACGACGATTCAGGTCACCGCCCACCCCAGAAGGTGCAGGAGGCGGCCCAGCGCGCCGTGAAATGGATCGACGAGGGCAAGGCCGGCAAGGGTTTCACGGACACCGGTGAGCATCGCGCGCACCAGTTGGCCGAGGGTCAGACCGTGGACGATGAGGTCATCAAGAAGATGCGCGCGTACTTCAAGCGACATGAGGTGGACCGCTCCGCCGAGGGCTTTCACGGCGGGGAGGACGGCTACCCCTCTCCGGGTCGTGTGGCGTGGGATGCGTGGGGCGGAGATCCTGGCCGGGACTGGGCCGAGTCCCAGAAGATCGACGGGGAGTGAGCGGGGAAGGCCCGGCTTCACCGGCTCGATGAACGGCATGCGCAGTTACCTCACGGCGTCCGGAGTGCACGCGGACATCGCCCCGGACAGGTTCACGGAGGGCGGGTGGGTGCTGTCCCTGGACGGCGCGGAGCAGTCGCATGTGAACCTCGCGCACCCGGAGGAGATCTTCTACGAGTACCTGCGGCGGGTCGGCAACGTGGTGGATGTCATGGCGCCGGCGGGCTCCCCGATCACTGCGGTGCACCTGGCGCGGGCGCTCTGACCCTGGCCCGCTACATTGCGGCCACGCGCCCCGGATCGGCGCAGGTAGCGGTGGAGGTGGCGCCGGAGCTGCCCGGTTTTGTACTCGAGGCGCTGCCGTTGCCCGCGGGTGCGGACGTGCGGATGGTCGTCGACGACGCTCGCGCGGCACTCCCGCACGTGGCCGCACCGGGCACCATGGACGTGGTGGTGCTCGACGTCTTCACCGGCTCCGATGCGCCCGCCCACCTCACGGAGGCCTCTTTCTACGAGGAGGCCGCGCAGCTGCTTTCCCCGGACGGGGTCATGGTGGTCAACGTGGGCGACGACACCGGACTGGAGTTCTTCGCGGACCAGGCCCGGGTGATGCGTTCGGTCTTTGCCGATGTGTGGTGCCTGGCGGAACGGCAGCTGTTCACGCGTGAGCACGCCGGGAATCTGATCCTGGTGGGCGGTCTGCGTCCGTTGCCGCGGGAGTGGGCGGAGTCCTTCGAGGCCGCGGGCCGCATCCGGCGGGTGTGCTGGATGGGGAGGGGTTGGGGGAATTATTTGAGGAGCGGTGACCAAGGGCCTGCACCGACCGCCGGGTCAGCGGAGCACGCCAATGGTTGTTGCTGCGGCACTGGGCCCTGTCCGGCGGTTCCGAGTTCCACTACGCTCAATGTGTGACCGAGAACCGAACGTCACCGGTTTCTGAGGCACGATCCGAGCCGTCGCGGCGTCGCACGTTTGTGAACATCCTGGTGAACACGGCCGTGGCCAACCTGACCACGAGCTACCTGTGGTTCGCCCTGACGTTCTGGATCTACCTGGAAACCCGCAACGTGATCGCCACCGGGGTGGTCGGCGGGATCTACATGCTGCTGCTCGCCCTGAGTTCCATCAGCTTCGGCACGCTGGTGGACCGCTACCGCAAGCTGGCGGTCATGCGCTTTGCCGCACTGTTCACCCTGGTGATGTTCCTGCTCGCCGGTGCGGTCTTTCTCCTCGCCCCGGAGGGCCAGATCGCTCGGCTGGACGGTCCGTGGTTCTGGGGATTCGCGGCCGTGACCCTCATCGGGGCCGTGGTGGAGAACATGCGCAACATCGCCCTGTCCACCACGGTAACCATCCTCGTGGAACCAGAAAGACGCGCCAACGCCAACGGATTGGTCGGGATGGTCCAGGGGATCGCCTTCATGGTCACCTCGGTGCTCTCGGGGCTGTCCATCGGCCTGCTGGGCATGGGCGCCACGGTGGTCATCGCCGTCGTACTCACCGCCCTGGCCTTTGGGCACCTGCTCACGGTGAGGATGCCGGAAGAAGCCGAGCCCGCGCCGTCGGACGCCCACGGCGGGTTCGATCTGGCCGGTTCCTGGCGCGCGGTCATGGCGGTGGCCGGGCTGTTCGCCCTGATCATCTTCAGCACCTTCAACAATTTCATCGGAGGCGCCTACATTGCCCTGATGGATCCCTACGGGCTGGAGCTGTTCTCCGTGGAGATGTGGGGTGGCCTCTTCGCCCTGGCGTCCACCGGGTTCATCGTGGGCGGCGCGGTGATCGGGAAGGTGGGGCTGGGCAGCAACCCCCTGCGCACCATGCTGCTGGTGGTGATGGTGCTGGGCCTGCTGGGTGCCTTGTTCACGATCCGGGAGTGGGGGTGGCTGTACATCGCCGGCACCTGGCTGTACATGGCGCTGTTCCCCGCTGTGGAGGCGGCCGAGCAGACCGTCATCCAGCGCGTGGTGCCTTGGCCCGGCAGGGCCGCGTGTTCGGGTTCGCCATGGCCTTCGAGTCCTCGGCCGCGCCCGTCACCGCCTTCGTGGTGGCGCCGCTGGCCGAGTTCTGGATCATCCCCTACGCCCGCAGCGACGCCGGGGCCGCAGCACTGGAACCGCTGCTGGGAGAGGGCACCGCCCGGGGAATCGCGCTCATCTTCCTGTGCGCCGGCGCGTTGATGATCCTGGCCGCGGCCCTTGCCTTCCTTACCCCTGTGTACCGCCGTGTATCCGCCGAGTATGCCCGTGCGGCCGCCGAGGATCGGGGCGCGGGGGAGCGGGGTGAGGCGCGGGAAACGAGCCCCTGAACTCGCCGCATTGATAGCGGGCGGTGAGGGCTGTTCGGACGGGAAGGCGTGTGTTCTACTCGGTGTTATGAACGTCGGTCCCCTGCCCATTGCACCCGAAGCCGAGGACTTCCGTGCGCTGGCCCGCAGCTCGCCGTGGCGTTTTACCACGCTGCACTTCACCCACAGGCGTCAGCGACTCGGCGGCAGCGCCCCGGACGGCAACCGGTCGAGGCCTGGCTCGACCGCAGCATCGGGCGGGTGAGCGTGCGGACCTCCCGGGGCCTCGAGGTGAACGACGGCGTGCCCTACAGCACCAGTTCGATCCTCATGGTCGAGAGCGGGACCGCGCCTCCTTATACGCCTGAGCCGCCAGCGGAGCCGGTGCTGCGTCCGAACGGTCTGGTCGCTCGGCGTCCCGAGGGATGGCACGTCGAGCACGGTGACCCCATGTGGCAGGACTACTTGTGGACGGCAATGCTCGATCCCCTCGAACTCAGTTACGGAGTGGAAATCGACGATGTGGAGGCCACCACGGTCCGTGGTCGTCCTACCTGGGCCGCCACCTGCCGACCGCTGACGGGAAAGGGCGAGGAGTGGGAGGGCGGCTACGACCCGCGGTGCAGCTGCTGCCCGTTGTTGGACAGCGCTGTCAGTCGGTTGGTGGAGTATGGTCCTGAGGACCCGACCTGGAGCGACCGTGGACTTCCCACGACCTACCGCGTCCATCTGGACGTGCAAACGGGCATCGTCGTGGACATCGCCCCGCTGGACGGATCGGGTGGCACCAGCCTGACCAACGAGATCCATGCGGTTGATGGGCGGTTGGGGGTGTGGCCTACACGTTCGTCAGTGGAGTAAAGGATTCCAGCCAGTGCAGCCGCGGAGCGAGCCCCGTTTCCACTAGCCGACTGGTCTTGACCACTCGAGAAAGATAGAGCCCCCATGAAGCTTCTACATCTCGTAACCCCCAATTTCCCGGGTGAAGCCGCATTGAGGTGCAAGTAAAGGCGCCGGGCGAGCTACCGTCTCGGACCGTTGGTCCGCGGATAGTGAATTATATGTACGCATGAAATTGCTTCCCCGGAGTCGGAACCAAATTATTCAGTCCAGCTTCTGGGGAGCAGTACAACAAAGGACTGAGGGCAAACGATCATGCCCAGCGGCCGGACCCGCTGACCGCACCATCCCGCAATACTCCGGGGCCAGCTATAAGCTAACGGGGTAAGAGGCGGATCAAGTCCGTGCGCCGTGTGGTCGAAGCGACGCCTAAGTTTTTTCTGCGGAGACGTTTCGCGCCAGACGTATACAAGTTAATGGGGGCACGGGGTCTTCTTCGATCGCCAATATGTCCTCCGGACCGAAGTAGGAAACTAGGGTCGAGATGCTTCAGGTAGACCCTCAGACTGGGCCCGGGGAATCATGTCAAGATGCCCGGCTGGATTGATTCGTGGAATCATTTGGTTTTGCCCGGACTGCTGGACTTGGTTTGGCTTTTTGCTTGGCCGTGGTCAGGGCCAGCAGTTCGGCACAGAGCGCCTGGACCTGCCGTTGGAGCGCGGCTGGATTTAAGGGCTTGTTTTCCTTCGTCAGCTTGGTCTTTACAGCTTTTCTGACCGTGTCCGTGTGGGTGAGGGCGCGCTGGTATGGGGTGGCCGGTGCGTCGTACCTCTTACTGACCTTCACGCCGTTACGGACCTTCTCGACGAGTTTCTGCTGCGGGGCGAAGTGGTTCGTCAGCAGCCGCTGCAGCTGTCAGATCCTGTTCAGCAGCTCCAGCTCGGCAGGGGTGTCGTAGCGGTGGTACCCGAGGGTTTGGCGCACGATATGCCAGTTCTTCTGCTCCACATGCGCCCCGTCGTTCTTGTTTCCCGACCGGGACCTGGTGAACGTCAACTCCTCCTGCTCGCACCAGCGCAACAACTCCCAGTTGATGAACTCGCTGCCGTTGTCCGAGTCGATGCCCAGGATCGGGAACGGGAACTTCGTCGTGGCGGCCTTGAGGGCCGCGAAAACCCACTTCTGGGCCTTGTTCTTCACCGAGACGGTCTCAGTCCAACCGGTGGCGATGTCGGTGATATCCAGGGTGAAGCAAAACTCGCCCTTGGGATTGCCGCCCTCGTGACCGACCAGGTCGATCTCTACGAACCCCGGCTTCGCCTCGTCCCACTCGGCCCAGGTCCGCATCGGAATCGAGTCCTTGAGCAGCGTCCCGGGCTTGGTATGCGAGCGTCCCCGTGGATCAAGCTTCGCCCGATCGGCCTTGAGCCGGCGGTCGATCGTAGCCGGGGCGATCTTCAGCAACAGCGCCGCCGTCGGGTCGTCGATCTCCAGTTCCTCAAACCGGCGCAGACGCGGGACCAGATCCGGCCAACGCTGCGGCGAGCAGCCGCCCACAGGCCGTTCCCTGGACGGCCCAGCAAAACCGAAGCGCCTCGATCACCGGCTCCGGGTACAGCGGCGGCCTCGGCGGCCGTGGCTTGACTTGTTTGAGGACCAACGCCTGACGCAGGGCCTTGCGCGCGTGGTCGCGGTGCCAGCCGGTCAGTGCACACAGTTCGTCCAGGATGGTCTTCTTCGCCGCCCGGTCTGATTGGGCATACCGGGCGGCGGTGGTCTTCGTGACGGCTCTGCGTTCGCTCATCGAAAGCTCCATGGCTCAGCGTGGCCAGGCCAGCAAATACCGGCTCGGCAGACACGCCGCTACGCGGGCACTTTCAAATGATTCCTCGATTGCCGCTACGCGGGCATCTTTAATGAGTCAACGCGCTGGGTTGCCGATAAACGAAGTGAAGAGGACCATTGCTCTCAACGGCCCGTTCAAGGTTGTGTCTGCGAAGGAAGCAGAGGACACTCGCACCGCCACCCTCTGGCGCGGAGCAGGCTTACCTCCCCGCCACCCCAGTTCAGGTACTACGTGGATCAGGATGCTTTCAATCACGCGCGCGTTGTACATCGACGCCCGGTTGGTTCGGCTTCTGCTGGTAACGTTGCTGCGTTTACGCAGGTCACAGCGTTGTACTCGATTCCGAACTGCATCACGGAGCTGGCAACAGCTAAGGAGCTGCCGCGGGCATTTTCTCCCGCGTCTGGTACCCCCAGGCGCGCGAAAGTAAACTTCGTCCCATGGGTATCGACGAACAGCCTGAGGTTCCTGAGGAGTCCGACATGCCCGAGGAGGGCGAAGGCAGTGAGGAACCTTCGTCGGATACAGCAAGCGAGGCTCTTCGAAGGGCCCTTCATAACCGACGGGCAAAGGCCTCGGGTAACTCACAAGAGGAGCTGACTCCAGAGGAGCAAGAAGAGTTGCGAAGGTCCGCCGAGAAGATTCGCAGTTCCATCGTCAATCCGCTTGCCAACTACAAGATCCCGAAGTTCGCCCTACCCCAGATGCCACAGATCGGGATCTCGTCCGAAGTGATCAACAGATTCATGGGCACGCACGGTGCCTACGACCAGATCGCAAAGCCTGTCTTCCCTGCCATTCATATGCAGGACGCTTGGACCAACAACCTGGGCGTTATTAACAGTGACATCATCAAAAGGTTCGGCGCCCCCCAGCTCCAAGCGCAGTCGATCATCGATCAACTCGCGAAGAACTTTGACCTCGGTGCGATCAACCAATACACGAAACTCGCGGAGCAGTTCCGCGTGCAGCAGACATCGTGGTTCAAAGACATCATCCTGAACCTCGACAAGCTGCAGACGGCCTTCTGGCCACCGAACCTACGGGATATCGAGGGCCTCGGCCTTGACGACGTGGAGGCTGTGGTCATGCTCGACGGCATAGGCCTCTACAACGTTCCTCGTCAGAGCATCGCGGCTGCGCTCGTCCGAGCCAACAGTGTGCAAGAGCGACGGGAGATTCTTGGCCGGAGATGGAAGGCCATCTCGTCTGACTGCCGCAAGGCAATTAAGGCTTGTGAGTCGGAGGCTCTTGATACCTACGTCGCGACAGCGATTGCCGCTCTCGACGCCCTTGATGCTGGGCACACTCAAGCGGCTCAAGCTCTCGTTGGCTCACTCACGGATGCTCTCTTGATCGACTACCTTGGGGACAAGCGCTACCTTTATACGCCCAATAAGAAAACGAAGAACTCGGACGCCTACAATGAATTCGGAATCCGGAAGTTCATTGCCCTCGCTCCCATGTGGCAGGCCTACCAGCAGTTCTGGGCGAGGAACGGCGATGTCGTGCCGTCAACCTTCAACCGCAACGCGACGGCGCACACGGTCAACAGCCGGCAGTTCAATCGCCGTAACGCTGCACAGGGGCTGCTCTTCGTCTGCGGGCTCATCACTTTCTTGGAAGAGTTGCTGCAACGCCGTCAGGCGTAGGCGTTGCCTCAGCGCACTGACTCCTTTTGCCTCAGCTACTTCCCGTTCCCGATACATCGGCCCCTCGAACAGGGTCAAGCAACGATGAAGAGGTATTCATTCTCCAAGTCGTCCTCAACGTGGGATCGAGCGCAGGCACCTCAAGATGGTCAATCGTGGAGACCCAGAAGCCACCAAGTCTCGCCCCGCTATTTCTCGCCCATGGGCTTTATGGCGCCTTCGAGGAGGTTCGAGAAAGGTGATGCACAATAGGCGACACACAACTGCTTCGAACCCTGTCTTGAGACTGCCCCGGGTTTTCTTGACTCCTGACTTGTGAGGATCCGTCCTCACGGTAGGGATGTTTCCATGCCCAAGCCCTGCCCCGAGGAGTTCTGCCGCGACGTGGTGGCGGTGGCCCGCAAGCATGAGGCCCGGCTGTCGCGGATCGCCCGCGACTTCGGGATCTGAAGAAATAACCCTGCACAACTGGTTAGGCAGGGTCGACGTCAACGATGGCGTCCGTGCCGGCGTCACCACCGCCGAGTCACAGGAGCTGCGGGCGCTGAGGTGGCGCAACCTCCTGCTCGAGCAGGGCAATGAGATCCTGCGCCGGGCCGCTGCGTTCAACGCCTAACGAGCTGGCCCCACAATGAAGTTTCCGCTAGTTCTCGACCTGGCCGCCGACGGGATCCCCGTCGCGGTGACCTGCCCGATACTGGGCTTCTCCAACCAGGCCTTCTACCAGTGGAAGGTGAACCCGGTCACTGACCGCGACTGGGACGAGGCGCACCTGATCGACCCCGCCATGACCAGCCATGCCGAGGGCCCGGCCTTCGGCTACTGGTTCATCGCCGAGAAGCTGGCCGACCACGGCATCCATGCCGGGGAGAACCGCGTGCACCGGCTGTGCTGGGCCCAACCGCTCTTCAGCGTCCACTCCAACACGCGTGGCTCGACCACAAGCCCGATCCACCAGTCCATGACGAGCTGGTGGAACGCGACTTCACGGCTACCGCGCCGAACCAGCTGTGGCTCACGGACCTGACCGAGCACCACACCGGCGAAGGCAAGCATTATTTATGCGCGATCAAGAACGTCTACTCCAACCGGATCGTTGGCTACTGCATTGACTCGAAGATGAAGGCGTCCTTGGCGGTCACGGCCCTGCCTAGCGCGGTGACCGGCCGTGGCACGGTGGTCGGCTGCGTGATCCACAGCGACCGCGGCAGTCAAGCCGTATTCAACCGGTCGTCGCAACAGTGTGCTGTGGGGCCGAGAGTACCTGTTCTTCGAAGGCCTCGGCGGGGGTGCGCCAGTCGGGATGCGTCGGGGCCTGGTGTTGATGGCGTGGGCCACGGCGGCAATCTCGTGGGTGTCCCAGCGGGAGAGGTTGGTGCCCTTGGGCAGGTACTGGCGCAGCAGTCCGTTGAGATGCTCGTTGCTGCCGCGTTGCCAGGGGCTCTTGGGGTCGGCGAAGTAGACCGCCACCCCGGTCTGAGCGGTGAACAGGGCATGGGCCGAGAGTTTCTTGCCACGGTCCCAGGTCAGCGACCGGCGCAGACCAGAGGGCCTCGATGTGCTCGACCACCTCCAGCGGGGTGCGGGACGGGGAGGCGATCGGGGTCGAGGGCCGGTCGATCAGGCCCTCCTCACCGTCTTGGAGGTAGCGGGCCACCCAGGTGCTCACTGTGGGGCGGGAGACCCGGAACTCGGTGGCCACATGCGCCTGGGGGATTCCATCGATCAGGTGGCGCAAGACCATGCGCAGCCGGCCGGTCGGGGTCAGGGGTGCATTAACGTGGGTCATGAACGGGCTCTTTCGTGCGGGTGGACGGTGTAGGAACTTCCATCCTGTGGCGAGGAGCCCGTTCCTCATCTCATCGACGCACCCGCGACAAGAACCTCATGACCCACAACATCTAGATGGCCCCCCCAAGGGGTGGGCGTGATCCCGAAGAGCGGTCGTACTGCCTCGTCACCTGCTCGCGAGCCCCGCGAGCCGACGGAGGTGTACACGGTAGTCTGGCCTAGATAGAGATGCCCAAGCATCGACGTATTCCAGGAGAGGAGACGGCATGGAAATCGACAAAAAAGAGGCTTCTGCACTTAGCCGACTTTTCTCAGCAAGCGTTATTCGAGACTTTGGGCGGCGTGGCCGTTCGCCGCTTTTTACGCGACTAATTGAGCAGACTCAGATTGCCGCACAAATATCATCCGATTCGACTGTCGGTACAGCATTTGAAAAAGCTTTTAGTATTCTCAAAACGTCCGGCATCCGTGATGATTATGTATATCGCTCAGCAATTACGCAAAAGGTTCTTCTCGGCAGGCACTCTCTGAGTACAGCGACCCTGCTCAACGAGGTTCGCGTCGGCTCCTGCAAAGCCGATGTAGTCGTGCTTAATGGGACGTCAACAGCCTATGAAATCAAATCTGAACGAGACTCTCTGGCTCGACTGGAAAACCAGATAGAGAACTACCGTCGAGTTTTTGCGAGCGTCAATGTAGTGGTAAGTTCTTCCCATCTTCATGAAGTTCTCGAGGCAACTCCCAAAGACGTAGGTGTAATTACACTCTCGGGTCGTTTCAGGTTTCAGACTGAACGCGAAGCGCAAAATCAACCCCAACGAATTTCTGCATTAATGATCCTTGAAATTTTGCGAGTGGAGGAAGCTGTCTCTATTCTGAAAAACCTTAGACAAGATTTTCCCTCAGTTCCGAACACTCAAATGCGCTTCGAGCTAAAGCGCATCTTCTCTGAACTCGACCCCATGATCGTCCACGATGAGATGGTCAAAGAACTTAGATCTAGCCGGTCGCAGGCGAGTCTCGCTGATTTCATCGGATCAGTTCCTGTATCGCTCAGAGCTGCATCCTTAGCCGCAAAACCTAACCTCAGAAGCAGGGTTCGCATCAAGGAAGCTGTTGACACACCGCTAGTCGAGGCGCTTGCCTGGAAATGAGACGCATATGTATTACCCATATTTTCGAGGCAAGCAGTTTGAGCTTATTGCAATACGGGAATCAGCGGAACTGATCGCTTCCTCTGGCTTCGTCCCTATCATTGAACCAGTACGGGAGTCCTTGGGCGGTCTCGAGAAAGCTCTAAAGGCAATTACGAGCGCCGGTGCGCAAGCGGTAGTGGTTGTCAACCCGCGGCACGGCGACCACAGAGAGAACGGCGATAGCATCGCGGCTCTTCTAGAGAGAGATTACCGGTGGAACGACGCGATCCGCGCTGGAATTCTTTTGACTAGTGAGACTTCCAGGGCTCAAGCTATAGAGCAGCTTTCTAAGCATCAAGAGCAAGGAACTGCCCTCGTGCATTCTGGGTACACCGAAGCTCGCGTCCTCTCTGAGTTGATTGGAGAAACAGCGTCTTCGTTTCGTAATATTTTCATAGATGACCAAACAAATATGCTCTATCGACGGCATTTTTCCAAGAGCACCCGGGTCCTTGTGGGTGATGGCTTTGTGCAGATGAAGAATGCTGACTATCAGATGGTTGACATGTTTTCGGATCTTCATGTCACCTACGAAGATAGGGGCATGGACGGGTACGGCGACTTTCTTACAGTCGGCGACAACTACAGTGAGGGGGGCGGTCCGGCCTACGCTGTGGCAATTCATCTCACCTTTATCGATCCGGACCAGGATGATGCCATGTTCGTTTACCACTTCAAGTCTGATACGAATGACACACCAATAGACCCTGCGGGAAAATTCTCTCAGGCACTAGATAAGCTAATATTAAAGCTAAACGAAGGAAATTCAAACCTTCTTGAAACAAGCGCGGTTAAAGAATTTCGTGACTTGCATCAACGGGACCATTTCCCAGGTCTCGGATACGTCAAGAAGCTTTCGATAAAACATCACCTTGAGACGCTGGCTCATTATCACGCAAGTGGGGCAGATGTCTAGCAAGTACTGTTGTGCAGACTGTTTCGGTGACCCAGGGCTCACTAGGAGTATCATCCCGAAAGTGGTCGCCGATAATGCAGGATCACCTTGCATAGGTGTTTGTGGATACTGTAAAACCCAAGATGCAACTCTTGTTGATCCATCCTTATTGAGTCAATGGTTCGAAATGGTGCTCGATTGCTATGTGGGCCCTTCACAGA
>NZ_AJXN01000095.1 GCF_000286355.1 Kocuria atrinae C3-8
TCGCGGCAGCGGCGTCGTCGGCGTTAAAGCAAAGCGACGTGAGGCGGCAGACGTTCTCCACGTACTTCTGTCGCATGGGGCGCTTGTTCCACGCCTCGAGGTTCAACAGGTCGAGGAGGCCTTGAACTCGTCGACCACGTCCTCCATGCGATCATGGAACTCTCGGTCCACAATCATCACGGACACTTCCAGGTCCAGGGCGAAGGACCGTTCGTCCATGTTGGAGGAACCGATCACGCTGATCAGGTCGTCCACGAGCACGAACTTGGCGTGCAGCACGGTGGGGGAGCTGTAGCGGTAGATCTTGACCCCGGCCTCCGCCAACTCGGCATAGTAGGAGTTCTGGGCATGGTGGGCCAGGAAATGATCCGAGGACTCACCCACGAAGATCTCCACCTCCACCCCGGACTGCGCCTCGGTGGTGAGCGCGTGCAGCAGGGACTCGTCCGGCACGAAGTACGGGCTGGAGATCACCACGCGGCGGTTGGCGTTGTAGATGAGGTGGTTGAACAGGCGCAGGTTGTTCTCGGTCTCGAACCCGGGACCGGACGGGACCACTTGCGCGTAGACGGGGCCTTCCACGTCCGTGAGGACCTCGGTGGCCTCGTCCAGGAGCAGGTCGTCGGTCTCCGAGTACCAGTCGGAGACGAACACCGCGTTGAGCTCGGCAACCACGGGACCGGAGCAGCGGATCATCAGATCCTTCCACTCCAGGCCGCGGCGGACGTTCTTCTTCTTGTTGTACGAGCGGTGGATGATGTTCTGCGAACCGGTGTAGGCAATTGATCCGTCCACCACCAGGATCTTGCGGTGATTGCGCAGGTCCGGGCGCTGCCACTCGCCGCGCCACGGGCGGATCGGCAGCATGCGCCGCCAGGGGATGCCAGAGGCGTTGAAGCGACGCACCAGTTCCGCGTAACCGGGGTAGCCCAACGAACCCACGTGGTCGATCAGGATGCGCACGCGGACACCACGTTCGTGGGCCCGCACCAGGGAGTCCAGCAGCACCTGGGATACCCGATCCGTGGCCACGATGTAGAACTCGAAGTGCACGTAGTCCGTGGCACGGTCCACGTCACGGGCCATCCGTTCCATGGACTCGTGGTTGTCCGTGAGGATGTCGAAACCATTGCCACCCACCATGGGCAACGCGCCCAACTGGTAATTCAGCTTGGCGGTCGTGGTGACCCACTCCGGCAAATGGTGGAACTCCTCGCCCAGGGAGAAGTCCTCCGGCGTGTTCTCCCGGATGATGTCATTCATTTTGGCCTGCTTCTCCATCCGCTTCCGCGGCAGACGAGAAGAACCAATGATCAGGAACAACAACAGACCCGCGTAGGGCATTAGGAAAATAGCGAGCAGCCACGCCAGGGCCACCGAAGGCCTGCGGTTATGAGGGATCCACCCCAGGGCAATGATCTTCAGAATCAGGTCGATGACACCCAGGGCGATCAGAATCCACTCGGGCAGAGTGTCCGGCGACAAGAGGTCGTACGGAATCCATGGGTACATCGAATCTCTAACTCAGTGTTGCGCGGGCCGGGGGTATACGTAGGCGGACTCGGAACCACCGCACGGGTGCTCTGCGAAACCGTTTGCGAGCAACAGCCTGCACGCGGGCTCGTTACCCCACGGAACAGAAGCGTTCACGGCCTTGACCTCTGCGTTCTGGAACGCCAGTTCACCAGATAGGGGAGAACTTCCCCTGCGTAGCCCTGATTCTGACGCTGGGGGACCACGGAACCCACGACCTCGAGCTCGTTGTCGATGGGCGGGCCCACGAAACCGGCCATGCCGATGATCTGGCCGGAGGCGGCGTCCACCACCGCGAACATGGAGTACATGGTCTCGGTGAAGAAATAACTTCCGGCGTCCAGTGCGGTCTGGGCCCAGTCCTGATCCTCAGGAGTCGGGAACCCTGAGCGAACTGCGGCAGGTCAGCGGTCTCTGCTGCGGCCTCCAGCTCTTCCTGGGTGAACGGACGCAGCAAGAGGCGCTCGGTGCGAATCGATCGTTCCGGGCTGAGCTCTTCGAGAACGTCAGTCATGGTGTCTGTCCTTATGATCAACCGAAATACTTGGGCAGGGTGGAACTGTGGGCCTCTCGCAAGGCCTCCAGGTCCACGGAGAACTCACCCTGGACATCCAGGGCTCCGGACTCCGCATCCACCACGCCGATGCGCGCAAACGGGTAGTTGCGCACGGTGCACATGTCCTTGAAGCGCACCTCTTCCGAACGCGGCACGGCCACCACGGTCCGCCCCTGGGATTCGGAGAACAGCAGCGTGAACGTGTCCACGCCATCGCGTTCGGCAACTTCCCCCAGGCCGATCCGCGCGCCCACGCCAAAGCGCAGGGCCATCTCCGACAGGGTCGCGGCCAAGCCACCCTCGGAAACATCGTGTGCTGCGTCGATCATGCCATCCCGGGACATGTTGACGAGCATGTCACCCAGGGTACGCTCCTTCTTCAGATCCACCTTGGGAGGCTGTCCTCCCAAGTGGCCGCGCACTCGGGCCCATTCGGATCCGTCCAATTCGTCTGCGGTTTCGCCCAGCAGGTAAATGGCCTGACCGTCCTCGCGCCACCCGGACGGGGTGCGGCGAGCGACGTCGTCGAGCACGCCCATCAAGGCGACCACCGGCGTGGGATTGATGGCGACGCCGCCGGTCTGGTTGTAGAGCGAGACGTTGCCGCCCGTGACGGGCACGCCCAGTTCCTGGCAGCCGTCGGACAGGCCGCGCACGGCCTCGGCGAACTGCCACATGATGTCCGGGTCCTCGGGGGAACCGAAGTTCAGGCAGTCCGAGACGGCGGCGGGGCGAGCGCCGGCGGTGGTCACGTTGCGGTAGGCCTGGGCGAGCGCGAGCTGTGCGCCGGCGTACGGGTCCAGGCGGGCGTAGCGGCCGTTGCAATCGGTGGACAGGGCCACGCCCAGTCCGGTCTCCTGGTCAACGCGGATCACGCCGGCGTCATCCGGCATGGCCATGGCGGTGTTGCCCTGCACGTAGCGGTCGTACTGGCTGGTGACCCAGTCCTTGGAGCAGAGGTTGGGGGAGGCCATCAGTTCCAGAACGGCCTGACGCAGCTCCGCGCCGGAAGGACGGGAAGCGTCCTCGGGGGAGCCGGTGAAGTGGTTGGCCTGCAGCTGGTCCTGGGACTCGGGGCGGGCGTAGGGGCGTTCGTAGACCGGGCCGTCGTGGGCCACGGTGCGCGGATCCACGTCCACGATCACTTCACCCTGGTAGTCGATGACCAGGCGGCCGGTGTCGGTGACTTCACCGATCCAGGAGTACTCCACGTCCCACTTGGCCATGACCGCTTCGAAGGCCTCAACCTTCTCCGGGGTCACCACGGCCATCATGCGTTCCTGGGACTCGGACATCAGGATTTCGCCCGGGGTCAGGGTGGGATCGCGCAGCAGCACCTTGGTGAGATCCACGCGCATGCCGCCGTCGCCGTTGGAAGCGAGCTCGGAGGTCGCGCAGGAGATGCCCGCGGCGCCGAGGTCCTGGATGCCTTCGACCAGCGAACCCTTGAACAGCTCCAGGCAGCACTCGATCAGAACCTTCTCCGCGAAGGGGTCACCCACCTGAACGGCGGGGCGCTTGGAGGGCTTGGAATCGTCGAAGGACTCGGAGGCCAGCACAGAGGCACCACCGATACCGTCGCCGCCGGTGCGGGCACCGAACAGCACCACCTTGTTACCGGTGCCGGATGCGTTGGCCAAGCGGATGTCCTCGTGGCGCATGACGCCCACGGCCAGTGCGTTGACCAGCGGGTTGCCTGGTAGCAAGGGTCGAACTCCACTTCGCCGCCGATGTTGGGCAGGCCCAGCGAGTTGCCGTAGCCACCCACACCGGCCACCACACCGTGCACCACGCGCTGGGTGTCCGGGTGGTCGATAGCGCCAAAGCGCAGCGGATCCATCACGGCCACCGGGCGGGCGCCCATGGAAATGATGTCGCGCACAATGCCGCCCACACCGGTCGCGGCACCCTGGTAAGGCTCCACGAAGGACGGGTGGTTGTGGGATTCGATCTTAAAGGTCACGGCCCAGCCGTCGCCGATGTCCGTGACGCCGGCGTTCTCGCCGATGCCCACCATGAGGTCCTTGCGCATTTCGTCCGTGACCTTGTCACCGAACTGGCGCAGGTGCACCTTGGTGGACTTGTACGAGCAGTGCTCGGACCACATGACCGAGTACATGGCCAGTTCCGCGGCGGTGGGGCGGCGGCCCAGGATCTCCTTGACCCGTTCGAACTCGGATTCGGTCAACCCCAGCTCGGCCCATGGCAGTTCGATGTCCGGGGTGGAGGAGGCGTGTTCGACGGTGTCCAGGTTGAAGTGAGTTTCGCTCATGTCGGTTACGAGAATCCCTTGCCGTGGTGGTGGGCGCGTACGGTGCCTTCCCGGCGCTCACGCGAGAATGTCGGATAGTGAAAGCGGGCAGCTAAGCCCGCGGGGCGTCAGCGGGTCAGGCGTTCCAGGAGGGAGACGAAGATGTCCAGGCCGTCGGTGCCGTGGCGCATGTCCACGTCACCGGCGCCGGAGAAGTCCGCGCCGAAACCGGGTTCCACTGCGTGCTCCGGGTGGGGCATGAGTCCCACCACGTTGCCGCGGGCGTTGGTGATCCCCGCAATGTCATTGCGTGAGCCGTTGGGGTTGCCGCCCACGTAACGGAAGGCCACGCGGTTCTCGGCTCCAAGTTCGTCCAGGGTTCGCTGATCGGCCACGTACTGGCCATCCTGGTTCTTCAGCGGTACCACGATGGTCTGGCCCTGCTCGTAGCGAGCGGTCCAGGCCGTCTCCGCGTTCTCGATGCGCAGGCCCTGATCACGGCAAATGAACTTCAACTGCTCGTTCTTGATCATGGAGCCTGGCAGCAGGTGCGATTCGGTGAGCACCTGGAAACCGTTACAAATGCCGAGAACGGGCAGAGCGGCGTCGGAATTGGCCGCGTCAATGATCTTGTCCATGAGCGGCGCGAAACGCGCGATGGCGCCGGCACGTAGGTAGTCCCCGTAGGAGAAGCCACCCGGCAGGATCACCGCATCAACGTTCTGCAGATTCTCGTCCGCGTACCAGAGGGGCACGGCGGTGCCACCGGCAATTTCAACGGCCCGCATGGCATCGCGGTCGTCCAGGGTGCCCGGGAAGGTGACCACACCAACGCGCACGTCCTGCAACGCGGCAATGGGTGCAGGCTGGGACAGATCCGCGATCAGGGGGGTCTGTTCGGCGGTCAAATTCTGGGCCACGATCAGTTCTCCTGGTCCAGCACCGAAACGTTCACGACGTCCTCGATGACCGGGTTGGACAACAGCTTCTCGGCAGCCTCACGGGCCTGGGCGAGAACCTCGTCCGTTGCTTCACCATCCACGGTGAGTTCGAAGCGACGGCCCTGACGGACCTCGCTGAAACCATCCAGCCCGATACGGGGCAGTTCGTTGGCGATCGCCTTGCCCTGCGGGTCAAGGATTTCCGGCTTGGGCATAACATCAACCACGATACGGGCCATTACAACTCCTGAGATTCGAGCTAATCCTTGCCCATCCTATCGGTCCGGGGTCAGGTCCACCTCTACCGTGCGTCGGTCACGCGGCACGGGAACTCCCGCAGGTTCTTCTCGGGGTCCGGCGGAGGGGTGCGCCCGGCTGCCAGTGCAATGCGCGAGCCCATGAAAGTCCCGTCCAAGCCGAAGACCCAGTAGTGATTGGGACACTCCACGGTGGTCTCACCGACCTGGGATTCGCGGCACACCGTAGCGGTCTGGTGCGGGCATTGGTTCTCGAAGGCCCGCACGGTTCCGCTTTCATCCCGAGTGATGAGCAGCCCGGTTCCGTCAACGCGCGCGGGGACCGCGGTGTTCGCCTCGGTCAGTTCGGCCGCCTTCACGGCCGGCTGCCAGCTCACGCGTCCACTTCCAACAAGTGTTCCGTGACGCTCAAGAGGCGCTCGCGCAGATCCTCCGACCTGGCCGCGAACGCTCGCTGGCGGCGCACGTGCTCGGCCTTACCCTCCGGGGTCTCGATGCGCACCGGCTGGTAGCCCCACTCGCTCAATTCGTACGGGGAGGCCTCCATGTCCGTGCGGCGCACATCCCACGCCAACTCGAAGCAATCGGCCAGCAGATCAGAATCCACGGCGGGCAACAGCTTGTACGCCCACTTGTAGAGGTCCATGTTCGCGTGCAGGCAGCCGGGTTGTTCCATGCGCCGCTGGGCCTCACGCGTGGGTTGTAGTTCATTGCGGTCCACGGCCTGGGGCTGGAAGAACCGGAACGCGTCGAAGTGGGAGCAGCGGATCTTGTGCGATTCCACCACCCGGTCGGTACCTTCCGCACCCAACCTGAGCCCCACGTACTCGTGACGCACACCGTTCTCCTGTGCCTTGTACGCCATGGCCCATTCGTGCAGGCCGAAGCAATCGAACGTGCCGGTCTTAGCCACGGTGTTGGACAGTAGTTCCCGGATGAAACGAATGGCGGTCTCGCGTTTGGCCACAAAACGTTCACGATCCACCACGACGCCGCTCGCACCCTCGGGCGCGCCCGCCTCCTGAAGCTCGGCCTCCGTGGCGGGGCGGTAGAACTTCCAGTCCGCTCTGTCCTGGGCGTCCAACAGGATGGTTCCAACTCCGGGGTGCCACCGGGTGAATTGGGCGGGGGAGAGGGTGTAGTACGTGAACAGGAAATCTTCCACGGGGTGCTTACGACCCTCGTGCCTGCGGTTCAGGAACGGTTCGGTGAAACCGGAAATGCGCTGTTCGTGTGCTTGGGACGCTGCCAGCCATTCCTCACGGAACAGGGCTTCAGGCACGCGATGCTTCTTCTGCCTGCGTGATCATGTACCGCATGGCGGTGTTGAGCTCGTGGACCTGCTCGGGCGTAATGCCCATGCGTTCCATCATGACGAGCGGAACCTCAGCGGCCTTGTCCTTGAGAGCCCGGCCCTCATCCGTGAGAGTCACGGCCAAGGCACGCTCGTTCTTGGGGTCGCGGCCACGACAGATCAGGCCGCGGGATTCCAGCCGCTTCAACAGCGGTGACAATGTTGCCGAATCCTGCATGAGCTCGGTGCTCAGGTCTTTGACGGTTCGAGGGCTGGAGCCCCACAGCGACAGCATCACCAGGTACTGAGGATGAGTCAGTCCCAGCGGTTCCAGGATGGGGCGGTAACTCTGAACCACCATCCGCGATGCCACGGACAAGGAAAAACAGAGCTGGTTACCCAGAGCCAACGGATCGTGCGGAGCGTTCTCGGAAAGGTTCTCACCAGCCTGGGTGTTCATACGTGCCTCTCCAACGTCTACGTCTTGTCTACGTCTTGGGTGATAATTTGTGCACTAAAAGTGTAGGTCACGGGCCACTTGGATGGCAGCCCGTGACCTCAGAAAATCTGAAGAACTGAGATTCTCAGCGGCCGGTTCCCCCGTACACGGTGGCCTCGTTATCCGCGTCCAAACCGAACGCGGTGTGAATCGCGCGCACTGCGGTGTCCAACTTGCTGACATCGGTGATCACGGAGATCCGCACCTCAGAGGTCGAAATCATGTCCACGTTGATGTCCGCGTTGGCCAGGGCCTCGAAGAACTTGAACGACACTCCCGTGTTCGTTTTCATCCCCGCGCCCACCAGGGAGATCTTACCCACCTGATCGTCGTAATCGAGACTGGTGTAACCGATCTTTTCCTCTGCGGCGCGCAACAGGTTCATCGCCAGGTCACCCTGGGACTCGTCCAGCGTGAAGGAGAGGTCGGTCATGGGGCGATCGCCGGTGGACACGTTCTGCACGATCATGTCCACGTTGACCTTGGAATCCGCGAGCAAGCGGAAGATGCGGGAAGCGATTCCGGGGCGGTCCGGGACTCCCACCACGGTGATCTTGGCCTGGGTGCGGTCGTGTGCGATCCCGGAAATCAGCGGCTGTTCCAAGGGAATCTCCTTTTGCGGCGTGAAGTTTTCGTGGGGCGTGGGCATGACCCACGTGCCTTCGTTGTGGCTGAACGAGGAGCGGACGTGCAGGGGTACGTTGAAGCGGCGGGCGTATTCCACACAGCGCAGGTGCAGGATCTTGGCGCCATTGGCCGCGAGCTCCAGCATTTCCTCCGAGGACACACGGTCCAGCTTCTGCGCCGAAGGAACGATGCGCGGGTCTGCCGTGTACACGCCGTCCACATCCGAGTAGATCTCGCATACGTCAGCGTTGAGCGCGGCAGCGAGAGCAACGGCGGTGGTGTCGGAACCTCCACGACCCAGCGTGGTGATGTCCTTGGTGGAGCGGTGCACACCCTGGAAGCCAGCGATGATCGCGATGTTTCCGGCGTCCAACGCCTCACGCACGCGCAAGGGGTTGACCTCCACCAGTTTGGCGGCGCCGTGGTCACCGTCGGTGATCATGCCGGCCTGGGAACCGGTGAAGGATTGGGCGGGCACACCGATGGCGGATGTCGCCATGGCCAACAGGGCCATGGAGATACGTTCGCCGGCGGTCAGGAGCATATCCAGCTCGCGGGCCGGTGGCTTGCGAGCTACCTCGTTGGCCAGATCCAGCAGGTCATCGGTGGTATCGCCCATGGCGGAGACGACCACCACGACATCGTTGCCGGCATTGCGGGTCTCTGCGACCCGGCGGGCAACTCGGCGGATTCCATCGGCATCAGAAACCGAGGAACCACCGAACTTTTGGACAATGAGGCTCATACATTCCTCTCGGACTGCGCAAGAATCACGCGATCAAGTGGTTTGGCGTCCATGCTAACTGTTCGCGCAACCATGATCGTTCCGGAGTCCAATGAGGCGAAGCTGAGGACTCAGTTGGCTTCCGCGATGACCGTGCGCCCCTCGAACGCTCGGCCGAGGGTGACCTCGTCCGCATACTCCAGGTCGCCGCCCACCGGAAGGCCGGAGGCCAACCGCGTAACCCGGATGCCCAGGGTTTTGAGCATGCGGGAGAGGTACGTGGCGGTCGCTTCACCTTCCAGGTTGGGGTCGGTGGCCAGCACGATCTCCTGGATGGTTTCGTCCGAGAGCCGAGTCATGAGTTCCCGGATGCGCAGCTGGTCGGGTCCCACGCCTGGAGGGGGGAAATGGCACCGCCGAGCACGTGTAGAGCCCGCGGTAGCTGCGGGTGCGTTCGATGGCCATGACGTCCTTTGACTCCTCGACCACACAAATCACGGTGCGGTCGCGCCGTGCGTCACGGCAGATCGCGCATTCTTCCTGTTCGGTCACGTTGCCGCAGACCTGGCAGAAAGATACGGACGTTTTGACCGTGGTGATGGCGTCCACGAGCTGCTGGACCTCGTCCTTGTCAGCGTCGAGCAGGTGGAATGCAATGCGCTGTGCGGATTTGGGTCCTACTCCCGGGAGCCTTCCCAGCTCATCGATGAGGTCTTGGACCGCGCCTTCGTACACAGTTCTCCTTGGGGATTCGGTTAGTTCGCTTGGTGGGGGCGCTCTTCGATGAGCAAGCCCCCCAGAATTCGTTCAATGGCCGCACGCCCGTACAGCGAAGAGTCCTCGATGGACTCATCATCCGCACTCGGTGAGAAGTTCTCGTCCTCGTTGGTGTCTGATGAGTCCTCGGCCTGGGGTGCAGCCGGGCGCTGCCGTGCCGCGGCGATTTCTGCCGCATGGCGTTCCCGGAAGCTGGGCCGCTGACCACGCGGGCCGCCAGATTGGGCGGGTGCCTTCTCGGGTGCTTTCTCGGGTGGACCGCCCGGGCGGCGATCCGACGTCTCATACAGATCGGCGGGCGGCTCGTCCTCCGGGGGAGGCGGTGGTTCGTTGGGCGTCCAGTACTCGTTACTGGGCTCCGTCTCGTACGACGGAGCCTGAGCAGACTGCCGAGACTCTGACGCCGTCGGCTCTGAGACTGTCGACACTGATGCTGCCGATGAAGTATCGGCTGCGCCACCCGTGTCTCGCGAGTTCTGCTGCTGTTGCCCGAGACTGTCGACCGGCGCTGACTCGGATGCAGTTTCCTGGTCGGCGGTGCCCGAAGGGTTCTCCGGCGGGGGAGCGTCACGATCTTCGGCATCGTCATGTGCGACGTCGTTGCTTTGACCGATCGTGAAATCCTCGGCAGACAGCGTGGCCGGGTCCGAGGAGGGCTCTGTGGAGTCCTCCGACTCGGTAGCAGCCTCGGCTTCCTCCGGCTGAGCCGCACCAGTCTGATCTGTGCCGGTCGAGGCGGAGGAGTCGTCGGGTCCACCCTGTGGAATCTTTGCCACGGACCATGAGGTCACAGGCTCATCGGGAGAAGGCTCCGGTTCGGACTCCGGAGCTCCTTCGCGAGACTGCTGATCGTGCTGAGAGGGCTGGCGAGACTGGGAAGGAACTTCCTGCTCTCGCGGGGTCTGTCCGGCCTGGTTCGAGGTCTGTTCCCTGCGGGGCTGTTGGTCTTGGTCGGCGGGCGCCTGCGTTGCGCACCAAAGCCCTCCTGTTCACGGAAATAGGCCGGTGGCTCATTGGGGGGCTGTTGTTCATCGTGGCCTGGTAATCCTGTGCAGGCTCCTGGGCACGGTGATCCTGACCACCACGACCTTGACCGCCATCCTCTTGGCTCGCCCGATCCGGTACGTAGCCGTCTTGTCCGTGGCCTCGATTGGAACCGCCTGGTCCACCACTGTCCTGGTTACTTCCGCGCGCTGGCCCTGCGGGGCCGGCACTTCCACGACCTTGACCACCGCCGCGTGCCGGTCCGCCGGGCCCGTTGCCGCCCGGG
>NZ_AJXN01000096.1 GCF_000286355.1 Kocuria atrinae C3-8
CGGTCGCGCGAGCGCGAAGGCCGCGCGGCGTCGTCGTGGACGATGCCGCGGTGACCCCGCGCTACGTGCACGGCGTGGATCCCAAGCGGGAGCTCCCGATCATCTGGACGATCACCAAGGGTTCGCTGCGCAACAAACTGCTCTTCATACTTCCGGCGCTGCTGCTGTTGAGTCAGTTCGCGCCGTTCCTGCTCACGCCGCTGCTGATGCTGGGCGGCACGTACCTGTGCTTCGAGGGCGCGGAAAAGGTTTACGAGCACTTCTCCAAGAAGGACCACGCACCGGAGGAACCGGCCGTCAAGCGCGGTAAAGAAGCGGAGAAGGAAGTCACCTCCGGCGCGATCCGTACGGACTTCATCCTCAGCGCGGAGATCATGGTGATCGCCCTCAACGAGGTCGCTGCCGAAAGCATCTGGCGCGCGCCGTCATCTTGATCGTCGTGGCCATCGGCATCACCGTGGCCGTGTACGGCTTTGTCGCGCTGATCGTGAAAATGGACGACATCGGCCTGTCCATGGCCAAGCGCGAATCCGAAGGCGCGCAGAAATTCGGCATGGCGCTGGTCAAGGCCATGCCCATCGTGCTCAAGGTGATTTCCATTGTGGGCGTTTTCGCCATGCTGTGGGTGGGCGGCCACATCATCCTGGTGGGCATGGACGAGCTGGGCCTCACCGCCCCCTACGAGTGGGTTCACCACCTGGCGGAGCCGGCCCATCACGTCGCAGGCATCGGCGTCGCGCTGGCGTGGCTGATCGAGACGTTCTTCTCGCTCCTGCTGGGCCTCATCTGGGGCGCCATCATCGTGGTGATCATGCACCTGTTGCCCTTCGGTAAGAAGGGTCACGGCCACGCGAACGGCCACGAGGGTTCCGACAAGCACGCGGATGCGCACACTGAGGACGCACCCAAGGTCGACACGATCAACGACGACGCCGCTGGCGCCGGCTCGAGCGCCTATCGTGCGGATTCGGGCGGGGACCGGCCCGTGAAGGATTGATCACGCAAAACACCGCAATTATGTAAAAAACTCCACCCAAGGCGTGACCCGTAGAACGAAATGTGAGATTTTTCGTGACACGGGTCACGCCTTGTGTTTTGATGGGGGCGTTCAACTTGCCCGATCTTCGGAGTCCCCATGCACATCCCCACTGCTTTCGACAGCGGTTCAACGGACATCCTGGCCGCAGCCAACACACCTATCTTGTGGATCTGCGCCCTGGGTGTCTTTGCGGTCATCATTGTTCAGACCCTGATTTACGTCCGCGCGGTCCGGCAGGCCGCACCCGCCGTGGGTATGACCTCCGACGAACTCAAGACATCGTTCCGCACCGGCGCAGTATCCGCCATCGGCCCGTCCTTGGCCGTGGTGCTCGTGGCCGTTGCGCTGCTCACCGTGTTCGGCACGCCCGCCGTGCTGGTTCGCATCGGTCTGATCGGCTCCGTCTCCTACGAAACCGCTGCCGCGAGTATCGCCGCCGGCACCATGGAAGCCGAGCTGGGCGGGCCCACCTACACACAAAGCGTGTTCGCCGTCGCCTTCATGGCCATGAGCCTGGGCGGCGCCATGTGGATGCTCGCCACTTTGATTTTCACGCCCCTCCTCAAGCGCGGTGACGCCAAATTGCGTCGCGTGAACCCGGCCGTGATGATCGTGGTTCCCGGTGCTGCCATGCTTGCCGCGTTCTTCGCCCTCGGATTCGCCGAGCTGCCCAAGTCCGGATATCACGTGGTCGCGTTCTTCTCCTCGGCGGCCGTGATGGGCGCGTGCCTGTTCCTGGCCAAGCAGCTCAATCTCAAGTGGCTACGCGAATGGGCCCTGGGCATCGCCATTCTCACGGCCTGGTGCTCACCTACGTGGCTGTCTCCTCCGGGCTGTTCGCGGCCTGAACCGGTTTCTGAGATCTCAAAGGACTAACTCATGACTACAGTGACCGGCAACGACGCCGCTCTCCAGACTTTCGACCGCACCACCGCCCGCTGGGGTCGCCTCACGATGATCGTGGGCCTGCTGATTTCGCTCGCGGGCCCGGCCTACCTGGTGTTCTTCAGCGGCCTGGAAGTGGACCAGACCAAAATCCTCACCGCCTTCCTGGCGATTGCCGGAACGTTCGCGGTGATCTGGATCGTGGAACCGCTGACCTATTACCCGATCCTCGGGCAGGCCTCGATGTACCAGGCCTTCATGATCGGCAACATCTCCAACAAGTTGCTGCCCTCCGCGCTGATCGCGCAGTCCGCGGTGAACGCCAAGCCGGGTACCGCCGGGGCGAGTTGGCCGCGGTTATGGCCATCAGCGGTGCGGCCATGGTGCACCTGTTCTCGCTGCTGATCTTTGTTGGCTTCATGGGTACGTGGCTCGTGAGCGTGATCCCGGAGGACGTCACCAAGGTGGTACAGACCTACATCTTGGCCTCCGTGCTGGGTGCCGTGGTCGTCCAGGCCATCGTGTCGCTCAAGCAGCTGCGCGCCACCATCATCGCCATCGTGGTCTCGGCCTCGGTCGTGTTCCTTCTGGTTCCGGCCATTCCGTCGCTGGCGTTCTTCAGCACGGCCATTGCCGTGATCGCCACCGCCGTGTTGGCATGGTTCCTGAGGGACCGCTCCGCGCGCCTCGTGGACGACTCCGAGGACGCCCAGCTTGCCGATACCCACAATCGTTAGGAATCGCTTTTCATGACCGCTCAGTCGCTCGAACTCACCGATGACCTCCGGAACCGTATGCATGAGCTCTACCGCGAACTTCACGCGGCCCCGGAGCTGTCCATGCAGGAACACCGCACCGCGGAGTTGATCGAGGAGCGCTTGACCGCGCTGGGAATCGAGAATTTCCGCTGCGGTGGGAGCGGCGTCGTCGGCGTGCTGAAGAACGGGGACGGGCCCGTGGTCGCCTTCCGCGCGGACACAGACGCCCTACCCCTGGCCGAGGACACCGGCGTGGAGTACGCAAGCACGGCAACGGGCCAGCTCGACGACGGCACCGAGGTGCCCGTGATGCACGCGTGCGGGCACGATACGCACATGTCCGCGGCGCTCGCGGCCGCGGAGATCTTCGCTGGCTCCACGGACGCGTGGTCCGGGACCATCGTGTGGATTTTCCAGCCGGGGGAGGAAACCGCGGCCGGTGCCAAGGCAATGCTCGAGGACGGGCTGTGGGACAAGGCGCCCAAGCCCGAGGTGGTTTACGGTCAGCACGTGATGCCCTCGCTGGCCGGGACCATCAACTACTCGGTGGGCGATGCCATGGCTCTGGCGGATTCGTGGAAGATCACGATTCACGGGCAGGGTGCCCACGCGTCGCAGCCGCAGGATTCCACCGATCCCATCGTGTTGGGCGCGCACATGATTACCCGCATCCAGACCGTGGTCTCGCGCGAGATCGATCCGCGCCGCGCGCCGTGGTCACGATCGCCACGTTCCACGGCGGGTTGAAGGAGAACATCATCCCGGCGTCCGCGGAGTTCACCCTGAACGTGCGCACGTTCGATCCGGCGATTCGCAAGAAGGTGCTGGCGTCCTTGCGCCGAATCATTTCTGCGGAGGCAGCGGCATCCGGTGCTCCCGAGCCGACCATTGAGGTGCTGTCGCAATTTCCTCGTAATTACAACAATCCCGAGGCCACCGCTGCGGTGATGGACGAGTTCAAGCGAGAGCTCGGTGAGGATTCCGTGGTCGAGGTGG
This sequence comes from Kocuria atrinae C3-8, assembly GCF_000286355.1. GTDB lineage: Bacteria > Actinomycetota > Actinomycetes > Actinomycetales > Micrococcaceae > Kocuria > Kocuria atrinae_A. The sequence continues at coordinate 3,679 of NZ_AJXN01000096.1, forward strand.
AGCCGATGATGGGCTCAGAGGACTTCGGCGCGCTGGCCCAGGCCATCGACGTGCCCTCCGTGTTCTGGATGTTCGGCGGCCACCCCGCTGAGGTCATGGAGGGCGACGGTCCCGTTCCCGTGAACCACTCGCCGTTCTTCGCGCCGGTCATGGAGCCCACGCTGTCCACCGGCGTCAAAGCCGCGGTCACCGCGTTGGCCTCGCGGGTGGGGAAGTAGCGGTCCCGCATGTCGACGACGCCGCTCGTCACCTTTCCTGGGCCACGGCCAGATAGTGGGTGCGGGCTGCGGGGTCGTGCTTTTCCAACGCGTAGCGAAGGGCGGTGCGAGGCAAAGTGGCAGCGTGCTCATTGAGGAACGAGTCGAGGAGGACACGGTTCCTGTTGCCCACTTCGCGCAGCATCCACCCGACCGCTTTGTGCATGAGGTGGTGCGGGTCGGTCTGGAGTTTGGCCGCCAATCTGAGGGCCTGGTCGTGGTGGCCCAAGCGGATCTGGCCGAGCGTGGAGACCATGGCCATGCGACGTCGCCAGAGAACGGGGGAGACTGCTAAGTCGTCCAGAATCGCAGTCGCCTTGTCTGCCGGCTGCGCGAGTAGCCAAGGACCCAACGTGTACGGAACCACTGTGTCCACGAGATCCCAGTTGTTGAGGCGATCAGCTTGGCCAGAAGCAGTTGGATGACGGCGTTCTTGTCGGCCGCGCGGGCTTGAACAGCTCAACGAGCAGGACGGCGCCCAGCAGGCGCACCTCGTGAATCTCGTGATCGAGGAGGACAGCGGCGTCGTCCAAGGTGGCTTGCTTCTTAGCCTCCCTGGCCAGTGATCGGATGGCGGGAACTCGGACTCCTACGAACTGGTCACCTTCGCCGTAGCCGCCGGGCAATGCCTGGAGGTACTTCGCCTTGGCTTGGGCGTCCCGTTCGTTGCCCATGCTGATGAGCGTCTCGATCAGTTGGGTGGGCAGATCGGCCGTGGGAGTGTTCACGCAAAAGGAGCGTAACGGTTCCCCAGTTTTCTGGAGCCAATTCCGCTTGAAACAGTCCTGTTGGAGCACGTGGGAGAGCCGTTAGTGTGGCTTTATGGACGCTCAAATGCCTCACAACATCGAACAGGTCCGCGCCGCGATCGACAACATCGACGCGCAGCTGATCTCACTAGTCGCCGAGCGGCAGTCGTTCGTGACTCGTGCCGGTGAAGTGAAAGCCGGCCAGGGCATTCAAGACGCCCACAACCCTGAACGCGTGGAGTCGATTCTGCGCGCACGCCGCGAACAGGCACTCGACGCTGGCCTGGACCCTGAGGTTGCCGAGCGGATCTGGAAGGAACTCCTGGCAGCGTTCACCGACTATGAACAGAACGCCGGGCGTTGAACGCAACTCTCTCCGGAGCGTGCAGTCTGATGCACGGTAAAGCCATTCGTGACTGTGGGCAGCAACCTGATCGACGATAATGCCGAAGAAATCGAAGATCCTGGTCGTAACGTCGATCAGAATACGGTGGCCCCAAAAGGTGGGTCGTAGCGTTCATCAGAGTGCACTCAGGCTCTACCGCGGTCACCACCGGCAACGAAACCGCCCGGCC
>NZ_AJXN01000097.1 GCF_000286355.1 Kocuria atrinae C3-8
GGCCACGGCCGTGGTGGTCACGGTTCCGAAAGGCAGACCCGATTTCCGCAGCCGCACCAGGAAGTCCACTTCGTCCCCGCGCAAGAACAACTTGAGGTCTGGGAGCCCCACGGTGAAGAACACGGATTCATCCATGAGCGCGCCGTTGAAGAAGGCGGCATACGACGGAATAAACCCTAAAGATTCAATGTCAGCTCGAGAGTGCGTGATGGTTCCCTCGAGGCGGAACGGGAAGGACAGCGTCCCGTGATCCTGCGGTGCCACGATCAGCGGGGACGCCACGGCCAGATTCCGTTCGGCGGCGGCTTGACGCAAGGTTCGCAGGCAGTTCTCGTCCTCCGGATGCGCGTCGTCATCCATGAGCCACACTTGGTCCGCACCGGTGGACAGGGCGGTGAGGATCGCGAGCGAGAACCCGCCCGCTCCGCCCAGGTTGGCCAACGAACGCAGGCACCGCAGCTCGAAGGCGCCGTCGATCAGCTCGCGAAGATGAGCCTCGTCCAGGGCCGTCCGACCCGCATCGACCAGACACAGGCTGTCGATCGGATCCGTCTGGGCCCGCAGGCCCGTGATCAACTGATCGACGTCGCGGGGACGGTCCTGCGTCACGCACGCGACGCTGACGCGCTGGCTCTGCGCCGGATGTGAACTGGCTCGAGTCATGGTTGCTCCCGCGGAAAGTACTGTGAGGGACCTACAAACTCGGGCCCCGTTGGACTCACGGATTCTATCAACGCGCGGCTGACAATCTCCCGGACACGGTCAGCGCGGGATTGCTGCCGTACGATGAAGAAACCAATGTCGGGAGGAGATTCACCGTGACAGCTAGTAGCTGGCGAGTACTCGGAGCCACGGGCTTTGTGGGGTCGGCCATCACCACTGCCCTGCAGACCAAGAACATTCCTGTGACCCCGGTGTCCACGCCCCGGTTGGCCTCTCCGGCCACCACCGTGCATCACCTGATCGAGCACGCCCATCGGCTGGAGTCGGTCATCGACTACCTGGCCGATTCCTTCGCCGGTGCTGACATCGTGGTCAACGCCGCTGGACTGGCCGCGCCCGATCAGACCCACCAGCAGTCCCTGACCGGCGCAACGCGCTACTGCCGGTCCTGGTCGCGTTGGCGGCACATCGCACGGGCGTGCGGCGCGTGATTCATATCAGCTCGGCGTCCGTCCAGGGAGACGCCCCCGTGTTGGACGAATCCATTCGCACGGCGCCGTTCTCCGCCTATTCACTGTCCAAGCACTCGGTGAGTCCGCGCTCTACCGGTTGCGCGCCGAGTGGGAGAACGAGGCCCACGCACCGCAGCTCACGGTCTTGCGAGCCACTTCGGTCATGGGTAGCGGGCGACGCACCACGCGATTGCTCGCCAAGTTCGCATCTTCGGTGTTCTCATCGGTTGCCGGTGACGGCACCGCCCCCACCCCGGTCACTTCGGTCAAGGCGCTGGCTCAGTTCGCCGTGGCCGTAGGCCAGTTCCCCGAGCCCTTGCCCGCGGTGATCCTGCAACCGTGGGAGGGCGCCACCACCGGTTCCGTGCTCCGCGATGCGGGTCGCCGCAATCCCCTGCAGCTGCCGCCGTTCCTGGCTCGCGCCGTGATCGACGCCGGCTACTGGGTGTCCCGGCTGGCCAACAATCGGTTCAACGGAGCCATCCGACGACTCGAAGTCACGTGGTTCGGCCAGCGTCAGGTACCCGGCTGGGCACACGAGAATGGCGTGATCCCCGAGCCAACGTGCAAGAGGTACTGCGCCAGGCGCACTTGTCACTCGGCAAGTAAGATCCGGGCCGGCAACGGCAAAGGCCGCAACCGATACGGTTGCGGCCTTTGCCGTTGCACGGCGTGTTGCGCGGAATACGTCAGGATCCGTTGACCAGTTGGCTGGCCTCGTCCACGCTCAACGCCGCGGTGCCTCCCCATTTCGGCTGGGATGCGTCCGCACGGTTGCGGTTCTGATCCACGCGGGCGCCGGGTTTTGCCGCCGAATTCTGTACGAGCGCCCTGGCAACTTCCGCCTCGGGAGCACCCGGTTCGACCAGCGGTTCGGCCGTGGTGCCACGCACCCGTCCTTCGCCGAGGTCATTCTGCTGCCGCCAGCGGTCGATCGTGCGTTCCGCCTCCGCGTGCGACGGCGACGACGCCGCTCCGGTCTCGGTGGTCTCGGCCTCCCCCGCTGCGCTCTCCGTCTCCTCGACTGCAGCGTGACTTGGCGCCTCTGTTCCGTACTGTTCGGCGCTCTCACCGTGTTCCGAACGCTCGGTCGGCGCCTCGGTCGAGTGGTCCGCCGTAACGTCACCGCCGTCCACGGTGGGCACCACGGAGCGAATTTCGTCGAGCCCGATGGCGCCCAGGCGCAGTACCACGGGCACGTCACCGGTGCAGTCGACGATCGTGGACGGAAGTCCGCTGGGATTCTCCGCCTGGTGCTCGGCGGTGGGCCGAGCGCCGTCGTCGAGGTAGAGCGCCACCCGATCCTGGAGCATCTCCTGGGCGTCATCGGCGGTGAGCGCGGCGGGCATGCCCGTGAGGTTGGCGGAGGAGACCGCCATGGGGCCGATGCGCTCGAGAACTTGCCGGGCCACGCCGTCGTCCGGGACCCGCAGGCCACGGTGCCGTGTGTTTCGCCGAGATCCCAGCCCAGCGTGGGTTGAGCCCAGCACACGAGCGTGAGGGCACCGGGCCAGAACACATCGGCCAGCGCGCGGGCGTCGTCCGAAACCTGATCCGCCAGTCCGGCCAGAACGCCGGGGTCGGCGATCAGCACGGGCGGCGGCATCTGACGGGTACGGCCCTTGGCGCCGAGCAGCGTCTGGACGCCCATGGGGGAAAACGCATCGCAGCCGATGCCGTACACGGTGTCCGTGGGCATGACGATGCACTCACCGTCCGCGACCACACGGGCTGCGTGATCAATCGCGGCGACCATGGATTCCTGGTCTGCGCACTTGTACGTGGCACTCACGAGCGTCTCCTTAGCTCAACGTCTGGTGCTGGTCGGAGGTGGAATCGGACTCTACGCCGGGCCGCGCGCGCCCGTGGCACGCGGTTTCCCCGCGAGGTCGCAATGTAGTTGGATCTCCACGAAACCACGAGCGGACAGTTCACGCTCCATGGCATCCACCTGGGACTCGGCGTGTTCCATGAATAATGCTCCACCGGGACGCAATAACCGTACGGCGGTGTCCATGGCAGCGCATGGCAGGGCCATGCCGTGGTCATCTCCCCCGTACAGGGCCGCGGGCGGATCGTAGTCCCTGACCTCGGGATCCGCGGGAATGTCCTCGGGGGGAACGTAGGGCGGATTGCTCACCACGACACAGAAAGTCCCGGCGTTTTCGGGGTCGTACTCCCGGTAGTCGGCCTGCGTGAGCGTGACCTTGGAGCCTCGCAAATTCTGTTGCGCCCACTCGACGGCCGCATCCTCTTTTTCCACCGCGAACACACGGGTGGTGGGATCTTCCGTAGCGATGGCCAGGGCAATCGCGCCGGAACCGGTTCCCAGATCCACCACGCGGGGATGCGGAACACCGGCCTCTCGCCACAGCCGAGCTTCATCGAGACTCAGCTGGACCAGGAGTTCGGTCTCCGGGCGGGGCACGAACACCCCGGGGCCCACCGACAGTTCGAGCTGGCGGAACGGGGCCTTGCCGGTCAGGTGCTGCAGGGGGATGCGCTGCGCGCGGCGGGCCACCAGCTCGCGGTAACCCGCGGGTTCGGGAGCGCCCAGGATGGCCTTGGCCTCGACCTCTCCCCTGCTCAGTCCCATGAGGTGCGCCGCGAGAAGCACGGCGTCCGTGTCAGGTGACGGAACTCCCGCACCCGCAAGCTCACCGTGCGCCCATCGCAGAGCCTGGGCAAGGGTAGCTTCCACCGCCGGTCAGTCCTGCTGTCCAGCCTGGTCTTGGCCGAGGTGTTCCAAACGGGTCTTCTCGTCCAGCTCGATGGCGGAGTTCACCACGGGTTCCAGCGCGCCGTCCAGCACCTGATCCAGGTTGTAGGACTTGTACCCCGTGCGGTGATCCGCAATGCGGTTCTCGGGGTAGTTGTAGGTGCGGATACGCTCGGAACGGTCCACGGTGCGCACCTGCGACTTGCGCACGGCGGCGTTCTCCGCGTCGATCTGCTCCTGCTGGTGCGCCAGGATGCGCGCCCGCAGCACGCGCATGGCGGCCTCACGGTTCTGCAGCTGGGACTTCTCGTTCTGCATGGCCACCACGATGCCCGTGGGCAAGTGGGTGATGCGCACGGCGGAGTCCGTGGTGTTCACGGACTGACCACCGGGACCGGAGGATCGGTAGACGTCAATCTTCAGGTCGTTCTGGCTGATGTCGATCTCGTCGGGCTCGTCGACCTCCGGGAACACCAGGACTCCGGCGGCCGAGGTGTGGACACGACCCTGGGATTCCGTGGCCGGCACACGCTGCACGCGGTGCACGCCGCCCTCGTACTTCAAGCGGGCCCAGGCGCCGTGTTCGGGGTCGTTGGAGCTGGACTTCACCGCGAGCTGCACGTCCTTGTAACCGCCCAACTCGGTGGGGGTGGACGAGAGCACCTCGGTCTTGAACTTGAGCGACTCCGCGTAACGCATGTACATGCGCAGCAGGTCACCGGCGAACAGGGCGGACTCGTCCCCGCCTTCACCGGCCTTGATCTCCAGAATCACGTTGCGGCCGTCATCCGGATCCCTGGGGATCAGTTTGCGGCGCAGCACTTCCTGGGCGGCTTCCAGTTCGGCCTCGAGCGGGGCGATCTCTGAAGCCAGTTCCGGGTCCTCGCTGCCGAGCTCGCGCGTGGCTTCAAGGTCCTCGGAAAGCTGTTCCACCCGTCGATGGGCTTCGACAATGCCGTTGAGTTCGGAGTACCGCCGACCCAGTTTGCGGGCCTTGCCCGCGTCTGCGTGCACGGCGGGATCCGCCAGTTCGCGCTGCAGCTGAGCGTGCTCATCCAGCAGCGGCTGAACGGGATCGGACATTGAAGGGTCTCCTATCGACGGGTGGAACGGGACAGCGAGAAGTTCTCGCTAGTCCTTGCCGTTGGCCAGCGTGGTCTTCTGGACCTGCAGCAGGAACTCCGTGTTGGACTGCGTGTCACGCAACTTGTTGGTGAGCAGTTCCAGAGCCTGCTGCTGTTCCAGACCGGACAGCACGCGACGCAGCTTCCACATGATCTTGATCTCGTCCGCGGAGAGCAGGTTCTCCTCGCGGCGGGTGCCGGAAGAGTTGACGTCCACAGCGGGGAAGATACGACGATCCGCGAGCTGACGGGACAGGCGCAGTTCCATGTTGCCGGTGCCCTTGAACTCTTCGAAGATGACCTCGTCCATCTTGGAACCGGTCTCCACGAGAGCGGTCGCCAGGATGGTGAGCGAGCCACCGTTCTCGATGTTGCGAGCGGCGCCGAAGAACTTCTTGGGCGGGTACAGCGCTGCCGAGTCCACACCACCGGACAGGATACGTCCGGACGCGGGAGCGGACAGGTTGTACGCGCGGCCCAGACGGGTCATGGAGTCCAGCAGGACCACCACGTCCATACCCATCTCCACCAGGCGCTTGGCGCGCTCGATGGCCAGCTCGGCCACCGTGGTGTGATCGTCCGCGGGACGATCGAAGGTCGAGGCGATGACCTCACCCTTGACCGTGCGCTGCATGTCGGTGACTTCCTCGGGACGCTCGTCCACGAGCACCATCATGAGGTGCACCTCGGGGTTGTTGGTGGTGATCGCGTTGGCGATCGCCTGCAACATGAGGGTCTTACCGGCCTTGGGCGGGGACACGATCAGGCCGCGCTGGCCCTTACCGATCGGGGCCACCAGATCGACCACGCGGGGACCGATCTTCTTGGGCTCGGTCTCCAGGCGCAAGCGCTCCTGCGGGTACAGGGGAACCAGCTTGGAGAACTCGGTGCGGTCCTTGTTCTCCTCGGGCTTGCGGCCGTTGACGGAAGTCAGCTGCACGAGCGCGGAGAACTTCTGACGCGAGCTGTTGTGCTGCTCGCCCTCGCGGGGGGCGCGGATGGCGCCGACAATGGCGTCACCCTTGCGCAGGTTGTTCTTCTTGACCTGGGACAGACTCACGTACACGTCCGACGGGCCCGGGAGGTAACCCGAGGTGCGCACGAACGCGTAGTTGTCGAGCACGTCCAGGATGCCGGCCACGGGCAACAGGACGTCATCCTCGGTGATCTCGATGTCGTCCACGTCCGGGCCGTTGTTGCGGCTGCGACGGTTGCGACGCTCGTTGCGATCGTTCCGGTCATTGCGATCGTTGCGATTGCGGTTACGGCGGTTACGGCGCGAGTTACCGTCACGATCGTTGCCGTCGTTGTTGCGATCGTTGCGGCCGCGGTTCCCGCGGTCGTTACGGTCGTTGCCGTCCTTGCGGTTCTGACCGTCCTGCGAGGAATCCTTGCGGTTGGAGTCCTGCTTGTCATCGCGGGACGAGTTGTCCTGGTCGTTGGACCCGGACTTGTCGTCCCGAGAGTTGTTCCCGTCCTTGCGGTCGCCACGATCATTGCGATCGTTGCGGTTACCGCGGGAGCGCTGGTTGCGGTTGCCGCGGTTCGAGGAATCCTTGGAGTCCTCGTTCTGCTCGTTCTGGGAGTTCTCGGACTGCTCGCCCTGGTTCTCCTGGCCGGAGTCCTTGGACTGCTGGTCCTGGTTGTCCTGCTGGTCCGAAGCCTTCTGGTTACGGGAACGATCCCCGCGGCCGGAGGCGGAAGCGCGGCGGGAGCGGCGCGAGCCGGACTGACGTTCGTTCTGTCCCGAGCGGTTGTCGCCCTGGGACTCGTTCTTCTGGTCCTCGGCCTGGTTCGCGGAGTCCTTGGCGGAGTCGGCGGACTTCTCGTCCTGCTCCGACGCGTTGCCTTCCTGGGGCGCGTCCTGGGAAGGCGCGGAATCCGACGAGGACGCACGACGGGTCGATGCCTTGCGCGCGGTTTCCGAGATCTTTTCCTCCACGGCCTTGTCGCGTTCGGCTACGGCGCCGCCGCGCTGGTGGGCCTCGATGGCCTCCACGAGCAGAGACTTGCGCATGCGACGAGCGCCGGTGATGCCCAGCTGGGAGGCGAGAGCCTGCAACTGTGCAAGTTTCAGCCCGGACAAACCAGTGTTCTGGGGCTTAGAGTTTTCCGTTCCCTGTTCGGGGGCGGTGGTTTCTGTCACGAAGGTTCCTTCTGACTCGATGGGGGCCGTGGCGATGACATCGCACACTGACCCGACGATATTGTTGTGGGCCGCCAACTGCGGGCCACGTTGATTGCGTGCAGAGTGCACGCGAGAAATCAGCAATGAGGTCCTCTGATCCCCTTGATGCACCAGTGCCGGTCACATGAGAGAAGTGACCTGGTCAGCAAGAAAAGGAATCGCATTGAGGCGACGCATTCAAACAACAGTGACGCCCGGTCACGATTGCTGACTCGAATGCGGGACTCCGCTTGAACCGCGTGGGCGAACCCAGGGCCTATTGCGTGGATACGCCCACTTTAGCACCCTCGGCCGGTACGCGTAGTGCCATAACACGCCAGGACACGTCCGCACTGTTGTGGGTATGGGCCGCTGATTCCGGATCAGACGTGATCTCTTCAATGGCGGAAACCACTCGTTCGGCTTCCTGCGCGCCGTTGGCGAGGGTCAGCACCGTGGGTCCGGCACCCGAGATCAAAGCCGCGAATCCGCGTTCGCGCAGCTGCGTCATGAGCTCGAAGCTCGGCCCCATGGCCTGCGCCCGGTAGGGCTGGTGGAGCAGGTCGAACGTGGCAGGCAGCAAATATTCGGGGCGGTTGCTCAGCGCCTCGACCAACAGTGCCGCGCGCCCGGCGGTGACCGCGGCGGTGCGATGCGCCACGGTGTCGGGCAGCAGACCACGCGCCACGGAGGTCGCCACCTCGAAATCGGGAATGGCAACCACGGGAATCACGTCCTGGTGAACCCGCACGGGCACACTGACGAATTCGCCGTTCTGTTCGAAGGACACGGTGAGCCCCCCGTACAGGGTGGGTGCCACGTTGTCCGGGTGGCCTTCGAGCTGCGAACAGACCTGGAGCACACCATGATCGTCCAGCCGGCTGCCCTCGGTGAGCAGCGCGTTGGCCGCCAGCACACCCGCCACCACGGCGGAGGCAGATGAGCCCATGCCGCGGCCGTGCGGGATCTGGTTGTGGGCTTTCAAGCGCAGCCCGGGCAGGGCACCGGCCCCGGCGGCGTCGAAAACGGCCTGCATGGACCGGACCACCAGGTGATCGGCTGTTTGCGGGACGTTTTCAGACCCCTCACCCGAGAGCTCGAACTCGAGACCGGATTCGATGCGGGTCACGGTGAGTTCGTCGTAATAACCCAGGGCGAGCCCCAGGGTATCGAAGCCGGGGCCCACGTTGCCGGTGGACCCGGGAACCCGCACCGAGACGCTCGTTCCCGGTGCGGCTACTGCCTGTTCGTTCACGACGTCGGTCACTCCAGCCCCAGGGCTGCGGCCACGGGGACCACGTCGAAGGGAACGCGCTTGGGTTCCACCGCGCTGGCATCCTCGGCCTCGGCGCCCTTGATGGCCACTGCGGGTCCTTGAGTCCGTGACCGGTCACGGTGATCACGATGGTCTTGCCGCTGGGGACCTCACCCGCGCGCTGCTTCTTGAGCAGGCCGGCCACACCGGAGGCGGAGCCGGGCTCCACGAACACGCCCTCGCGCGAGGACAACCAGCGGTGGGCCTCGATGATCTGCTCGTCGGTCACGGAATCGATCAATCCACCGGATTCGTCACGCGCGGCAATCGCGGTATCCCACGAGGCGGGATTGCCGATCCGGATGGCGGTGGCGATCGTCTCGGGTTCGGTCACCGGATGACCCAGCACGAGCGGCGCGGCGCCTGCGGCCTGGAAACCCCACATGGTGGGCGTGTGAGTGGACACGGCATCCAGAATTTCACCGGAGGTCGCCGGGGTCTCGGAGGCGTACTCCTTGTAACCCTTCCAGTACGCGGTGATGTTTCCTGCGTTGCCCACCGGGAGCACGTGGATGTCCGGGGCATCGCCCAGGGTGTCCACGACCTCGAAGGCCGCGGTCTTCTGACCCTCGATGCGGTACGGGTTGACCGAGTTCACCAGGAACACGGGGTAGGACTCGGAGAGTTTGCGCGCGACTTCCAGGCAGTTGTCGAAGTTGCCTTCGATCTGGATGATGTCCGCGCCGTGCGCCACGGCCTGGGACATCTTGCCCATCGAGATCTTGCCTTCGGGCACGAGCACGGCGCAGCGCATCCCCGCTTGCTTGGCGTAAGCGGCCGCGGCGGCGGAGGTGTTGCCGGTCGAGGCGCACACCACGGCCTCCGCACCCTCTTCCTTGGCCTTGGTGATGGCCATGGTCATGCCGCGGTCCTTGAAGGATCCGGTGGGGTTCATGCCTTCGAACTTGAGCCACACGGAGCTGCCGGTCAGTTCGGACAGGGCACGAGCCTGGATCAGTGGCGTACCGCCCTCACCCATGGTGATGACCTCGGTGGTCTCGGAGACCGGCAAGCGGTCCTTGTACTCGTTGATGACGCCCTGCCAGACGTGTGCCATGCCGGTTTCTCCTCGACGCTGTTCGACGGTGGGTGGCTGAGCACCCGTTTCAAGTTGTTGGACGCCCCGCGGGCGGTGAAATCAGTCTCCGGTCTCCACGGGGATCACCGAGAGCACCTCGTCCACCACGGGCAGTTCGCGCAGCGCGCCCACGGTGTCCATCAGATCACGGTGGCGGCCCGTGTGGGTCACCAGACGCAGCACCGAAATGGCCTGGTCCTTGGGATCCTCGGTCTGGTGCATGGTGGAGATCGACACGCCGTGGTCCGCGAAGACCTGGGCGATCTGGGCGAGCACACCCAGTCGGTCCTTGACGGTCACGGTGATGGCCATCCGCGTGGTCACGTTGTCCATGGACACGGCGGGCAGCTTGGCGTGATCGCTCAGCGGGATGCCCTCGGCACCGCGCGCAATCGCGCGAGCGGCGGACACCAGGTCACCCAGAACGGCCGACGCCGTGGGCTCACCGCCGGCGCCTGGCCGTAGAACATGAGCGACCCGGCGTTCTCGGCCTCCACAAAGACGGCGTTGTACGCGCCGTGCACTCCCCCGAGCACGTGATTGCGAGGGATCATCACAGGGTTGACGCGCAGGTTCACGCCCTCATCGGTGCGCTCCCCCACGGACAGCAACTTGATCACGTAACCGGCCTCGGCCGCGGTCGCGACGTCCTCCGCGGTGACCGCGGTGATGCCCTCACAGTGGACGTCGTCCAGGGTGAAGGTCGAGTGGAAGGCGAGCGAGGCGAGCACGGCGGCCTTGGCGGCGGCGTCGTGACCCTCAACATCGGCGGTGGGGTCTGCCTCGGCGTAACCCAACTCCTGGGCCTCGGCCAGAGCGTCGCCGAAGGCGGCGCCCGTGGTGTCCATCTGATCCAGGATGAAGTTGGTGGTGCCGTTCATGATGCCCAGGAAGCGGGTGACCTTGTCACCGGCCAGCGAATCACGCATGGGACGCACGATCGGGATGGCACCGGCCACGGCGGCCTCGTAGGAGAGCTGCGAGCCCGACGCCGCGGCGGCGTCCTGGAGCTCACGGCCGTGAGCCGCGAGCAGCGCCTTGTTACCGGTCACCACGGTGGTGCCGGCGTTGAGGGCGCGCAGGATGCGGGTGCGGGCGGGCTCGATGCCTCCGGTCAACTCCACCACGATGTCCGCGGCGTCGATCACGGAATCCGCGTCCGTGGTCAGCAACTCGCGCGGAATGTCGTAGTCACGCTTGGCGTCCATGTCGCGCACGGCCACGCCCACGAGATCGAGCGTGACGCCCGAACGCATGGCCAGTTCGTCCTGGGCCTCGAGCAGCACGCGGGCTACCTGGGAACCACGGTGCCGGCACCCAGCAGGCAACCTTCAAGTGGGGAGTCTCTTGGGGCGAAGTCGCTGAAGTAGTCATTGCTCCTGATATTCCTTGGGGGCTTATTCGGCGCTCGCGCCGGTGTCCCGGGCCAGCAGATCGTCGACGGTTTCGGCTCGGATCAGAACCTGGACCTGTCCTTGGGCATCCACGCTGATCATTCCAGGTCGGGTGAGCCAGTTGTAGTTGCTGGACAGCGCCCAGCAGTACGCACCGGTCACGGGTACGACCAGCAGGTCACCGGCCGTGACGTCTTCCGGCAGGTAGACGTCCCGCACCACGATGTCACCGGATTCGCAGTGCTTCCCGACCACGCGGCTGAGGACGGGACCGGCATCCGACACGCGGTTGGCGAGCACGGCGGTGTAATCGGCGTCGTAGAGCACCGGGCGGGCGTTGTCGCTCATGCCGCCGTCCACGGACACGTAGCGGCGCTCCACACCGGGACTGACCGTCACTGTCTTCACGGTGCCCACGGTGTACACGGTGCAACCGGACGGACCCGCGATGAACCGGCCGGGCTCGAAGGAGAGGTGCGGGAGCGGGAGCTCGGAGTTCTCGAGCAGTCCGGCGAGGTGCTGGGCGAGGTCCGTGGCAATGGACTGGGCCGTGCGGGGTTCGTCCGCACTCGTGTAGGCCACGCCGTGACCGCCACCCAGATCCAGCTCGGGCAGCACCGTGGACCAGCGTTCGGCAACGGTCTCGCGCAGGGCCAGCACGCGCTCGGCGGCCTGGCCAAAACCTTCCGCGGCGAAGATCTGGGATCCGATGTGGCAGTGCAGTCCGCGCAGGTCCAGGTGCTCGCGCAACGCCACGCACTGGGCGAGGGCCTGCAGAGCGGGCGAGTCCTCCCCCTCAACGGAGGGATTGAGCGACAGTCCGAACTTCTGGTCCTCGTGGGCCGTGGCGATGAACTCATGGGTTGAGGCGTGCACACCCGGGGTCACGCGCAACATGATGCGAGCGCGCACAGCAAGCTTCTGGGCGAGGTCCGCGACCAGCTGGATCTCCGGAAGGGAGTCCACCACGATGCGCCCCACGCCGGTGTCCAGCGCTCGGGTGATTTCCGCGGCAGATTTGTTGTTGCCGTGCAACGCGATCTTGGCGGGATCCACCCCGGCGCGCAGAGCGACCTCGAGTTCCCCGCCGGACGCGGTGTCCACGTTGAGCCCCTCGTCCTGGGCCCACCGTGCCACGTGGGTGTTCAGCAGCGCCTTGGACGCGTAGTAGACCTCCACGTCAACGCCCATGGGAGTGAACGCGGCCTCGAACGCCTCACGGAAACCACGAGCGCGAGAACGGAAGGTGTCTTCCGAGATCACGTAGCTGGGCGAACCGTAGCGTTCAGCCAATTCGGCCACGGAGACGCCGTCCACGGTGACGCAGCCGCGATCATCGCGCGCGTACTGCCCGGTGAAGACCTTGGGGTCCAGAGTGGCGTTGTCCTCGGGGACGGTCAGCCATCCAGGAGCGAGGGGGTGGGAGTTGTCTGCTGAACTCACGAGATCACATCCGTTCCGGCGCACCGACGCCCAACAGGGACAGGCCGTTGGCCAGGACCTGCTGTACGGCGTCGTTGAGCCACAAGCGAGAATTGTGTACCGGTTCGACCGGGCCGTCACCCTGCGGTGCCACGCGGCACACGTCGTACCAGCGGTGATAAGTGCCGGCCAGAAGTTCCAGGTGACGGGCCACGCGGTGCGGTTCACGCAGCTCGGCGGCCTGAGCGACCACGGAGGGGTACTGCCCCAGTGCGGCGAGCAGGTCGGCCTCGCGAGCGTGATCCAGCAGAGCGGCGTCGAAAAGGTCGGTGCCGTCCTCTGCCGCGCGACGCACCCCGGCCGCCTCAGCGTTGCGCTGCACAGCGCACGTGCGGGCGTGGGCGTACTGGACGTAGAAGACCGGGTTCTCGTTGGAACGCTTGGTCAGCACGTCCAGGTCGATGTCGATGTTGGAGTCCACCGAGTAGCGGGTCAGGGAGTAGCGTGCGGCGTCAACGCCCACGACCTCCACGAGGTCCTCCATAGTCACCACGGTGCCGGCGCGCTTGGACATGCGCACGGCCACGCCCTCGCGGACCAGGTTGACCATCTGACCGATCAGCACCTCAACGCGCTCCGGGGAATCCCCGAGGGCTGCGGCCACGGCCTTCAGGCGGGCCACGTAACCGTGGTGATCCGCGCCCAGCATGTAGATGCACAGGTCTGCTCCGCGGCCGCGCTTGTCCTTGAAGTAGGCGATGTCACCGGCGATGTAGGCGGCATTGCCGTCCGACTTGATGACCACGCGGTCCTTGTCGTCGCCGTAGTCCGTGGACCGCAGCCACCAGGCGCCGTCCTTGAAGTACATGGCGTCCGAGTCCTTGAGCTGCTCGACCAGCTGCTCGACCTGTCCGCCTTCGAACAGGGAGTTCTCGTGGAAGAACACGTCGAAGTCCACGCCGAACTCGTGCAGCGAAGACTTGATCTCCTGGAACATCAGCTCCACGCCGTTGGCGCGGAAGACTTCCTGCGGATCCTCGGATTCCAAGGCGTCCGGGTGCTGTTCCAGCACGCGCTGCGCGATGTCCGAGATGTACTGTCCGCCGTAGCCGTCCTCGGGTGCGTCCTCGTTGCGGGCGCGGGCCAGCAGGGACCGGGCGAAGCGGTCGATCTGCGCACCGTGGTCGTTGAAGTAGTACTCGCGGGTGACCTGCGCAGCCTGTGACTGCAGGATGCGGGCCAGGGAATCTCCGACTGCGGCCCAGCGGGTGCCCCCCAGGTGAATGGGGCCGGTGGGGTTGGCGGAGACGAATTCCAGGTTGATGGCGGTGCCGCTCAATACCTCGGACGTACCGAACGAGGTGCCCTGCTCGACGATCGACTGTGCGAGCTCACCCGCAGCGGCGGCGTCGAGCGTGATGTTCAGGAACCCGGGGCCGGCAATGTCCACGGCGGCCACGCCGGGCACGTTGCTCAGGCGCTCGACCAGGATCTCGGCGATCTCACGGGGCTTGCGGCCGAACTTCTTGGACGCCTGCATGGCCACCGTGGTGGCCCAGTCCCCGTGGTCACGATTCTTGGGACGCTCAACCTTCGCTTCGGGAAGCTCTGCACCGTCCACCAGGGTGAGATCACCGGCGGCCACGGCTTCTTGCAGGCATGCGGATACGGCAGCGGAAAGTTCTTCAGGAGTCACCGGACCAGTGTAACGGGACGAACCGCGCCCACCGATTCGAGTCAATTCGCCTGCCGTGACGAACCTGCTAATATCGATCGAGTTGTTCACGGCCCGGTTCACGGACCCGCAAGACAGCCCCCGCCCGCGTAGCTCAGGGGATAGAGCGTCTGCCTCCGGAGCAGAAGGTCGTAGGTTCGATTCCTATCGCGGGCACTTTTTTGTTTAACGGCTCGTTCGATCGCCGACGACGCCGCGCCGCCTGTGCTTCTCGCCGGCCTTGCTCGCGCGCTGATGTGCCGACAAGAAAACCCCCGAACGGTTCGTTCGGGGGTTTTCTCGTACAGCCGCGTTCAGCCGCGTTCGGAGTCACCGTGGCGCTGCCGGGCGCGAAGCTGCGGGTTCAGTTCCATGGGGTCGTAGTCGTGGAGCATCTCCCCCTCGCCGAACTGCTCGGCCACGTAATCGTCCTCCGGATTGTGCGCCGGTGCCGTGGTGCGCCGCCGCACCATGCCGATGATGGTCAGCAGACCACCGACCAAGAGCGTGCCGAAGCCCACGATGATCGTGGCCAGTGCCGTGCCGGTCAGGGGCACCGATGCACTTTCGGACGCCGCCCGCCCCAGGTGCACCAGGCCGGCGGAAGGGTGAAGATGCACACGAACAGGGCCAGCAGACCCGCCAAAGAGATGACTGATGTGGTGCGCTGGCGCCTGTTCGTGTTCACGATGACTACGGTTTTCCTTCTTTGGTGACGCGGACTGTTTCTAGCAGCGTAGCGTCATCAAGTGTGGGTTCCCCGCTGACCGTTTGCAGCTTCTGGAACTCGGACAGCAGATCGGACACGGTCGATTTGGCCTTCTGCTCCTCACTGAGTTCGAACAGGATCTTGCCCTCGTGCATCATGATCAACCGGTTGCCCAAGCGCAGGGCCTGTTCCATGTTGTGGGTGACCATGATGGTGGTCAGATGCTGCTCCGCGACCATCCGCTCGGTCAGTTCCGTGACGTGCTTGGCACGCTGCGGATCCAACGCTGCGGTGTGCTCGTCCAAGAGCAGAATCTCAGGTGACGAGAACGTGGCCATGAGCAGGGACAGCGCCTGGCGTTGACCGCCGGACAGCAATCCCACCTTGGCTCCCAAGCGGTTCTCGAGTCCGAGTTCCAACTTGGCCAGCTCATCCCGGAACTGCTGTTTCCGCGAGCGCGTCACGCCCAAGGACAGTCCGCGGGATTTGCCGCGCCGTGAGGCGATGGCCATGTTCTGCTCGATGGTGAGATTGGGTGAGGAACCCTTCATGGGGTCCTGGAACACACGGGAGATCCAGTGGGCCTTCTTGTGTTCCCCCAGCTTGGTGACCTGGTCGCCGGAGACCTGGATGCTCCCGGAATCCGGGATGATCGTCCCGGACACGGTGTTGAGCATCGTGGATTTTCCGGCGCCGTTGGAACCGATCACGGTGACGAAGTCACCCGGCTCCACGGTCAAGCTCACGCCGTCCAGGGCCACGCGTTCATTGACGGTGCCGGCGAAGAACGTCTTGCGCACGTCGGTAATGGTCAACATGGTTTATCGCCCCTCTCCGGTTCGGCCGCCCACGGTGGCGGGTGTACCCGCTCCGGGTTCCACCCCGGCTTGGACCTTGCGAGCTTCGCGGTCCTTGCGGCGCGCATTCCACCGCTTGAAGAAGGTCATCTGTGGCAACACGAGCGCGATGACCACCAGCACGGCGGAGATCAGCTTCATGTCGGACGGGTTCAGACCCAGCTGCAGTGCTGCGGTGATGACCAGGCGGTACAGCACGGATCCGAAGATCACGGCCGCGGTCGCGATGATGACCGTACGTGTTCCGAAGATGCCCTGACCCAGGATCACGGAGGCCAGGCCCACCACGATCAGGCCGATACCCATACCGATGTCTGCGAAGCCCTGATACTGGGCCACGAGCGCGCCGGACAGGCCGACCATTCCGTTGGACAGGCACAGACCCAGAATCTTCTGGTTGTCCGTGTTCACCCCGAAGGAACGGATCATGTCCGGGTTGTCACCGGTGGCCTGCATGGCCAATCCGGCGTCCGTGTAGAGGAACCAGTCGAGCAGAACCTTGACCAGCAACACCCCGACGAGCAGCAGCAGGACACCCACGAAGGATCCTTGGAAGCCGGCTTCACGCAACGGAGTGAAGACGGTGTCCTCGCGCAGCAGCGCCAGGTTGGCCTTGCCGTCCATCACCCTCAGGTTGATGGAGTACAAGGCCGTCATGGTCAAAATACCCGCCAGCAAACCGTTGATGTGGGCTTTGGTGTGCAACAGACCCGTGATGAGGCCCGCGAGCGCACCGGCGAAGAATCCTGCAATAGTGCCCAGCCAGGGGCTGCCACCACCCAGGATGATCATGGCCGCGGTCGCGGCCCCAGTGGTGAAGGACTGATCCACCGTGAGGTCCGGGAAGTCCAACACACGAAACGTGAGGTAGACGCCCAGGGCCATCACGGCGTAGATCAGGCCGAGTTCAATTCCAGCGATCATGAATGATTACTCGATTACTTCGTCTGCGGAATCACGCAGTTCCTGCGGGATCTCGATGCCCATGGCCTCAGCGGCCTTGGCGTTGATGATCAGTTGGGTCTCCTTCTGGGACTCGACAGCCATTTCGGCGGGGTCCGCGTCCTCGTTGAGGATGCGCAGGGCCATTTCACCGGTCTGCTTGCCGAGTTCCTCGTAGCTGATGCCCTGGGTTGCCAGGCCACCGCGCTCCACGGAGTCACCCTCGCCCACGATCAACGGAATCTTCTTGGATTCGGCGGCACCGACCACTGCTTCGAGACCGGCCACCACCTTGTTGTCGGTGGGTACGTAGATGGAATCGGTGTCGAAGGACTCGGCGGCCTGGGCGACCTCGGCCGTGGTGGTCACGGTCTTCTCCTCGACGGACAGGCCTTCGGCCTCAGCGGCTTTCTTGGCTTCCTCCACCTGGACCTGTGAGTTGGTCTCACCGGAGCTGTAGATGATGCCCACGGACTTGGCATCCGGATCGAACTGCTTGATCAGCTTGATCTGGTCGGCCACCGGGTTCATGTCGGTGGTTCCGGTGATGTTGGCACCCGGCTTGTCCATGGAGTCCACGAGTCCGGCGTCCACGGGATCGGTGACGGCGGTGAACAACACGGGCTTGTCGGTCACGGCTTGCGCGAGCGACTGGGCGGTGGGTGTGGCGATACCGAGGATCAGGTCGTTATCGGCCGAAGCAAAGTTGGAGGCGATGTTGGTCGCGGTGGCCTGGTCACCCGAGGCGTTCTGCACGTCCAGGGTCAGGTTGTCACCTTCGGTGTAGCCGCCCTCTTCAAGGGCGGAAACGAAGCCCTCGCGGGCGGCGTCGAGTGAGGGGTGTTCCACGAACTGAGCGATCCCCACGGAGATTTCCTGGGGTCCCTCGGACTGGCTGTCGCCGCCGCCCGAACCGCAAGCGGTCAGGACCAAGACGGAAGCGGCGGCCGCCGCGGAAAGCGAAAGAGTGCGCTTCATGATGGTGGGCGTCCTTTCAAGACAAATGATGGTGCCTGGATATTACCTGCCGTTCGGTCAAAAAATGAGACGTGGCGCACATTCGGTATCGGATCGTGTTCTGACGGGCCCCACGCCGTGAAGGGCGTGCCGCTCGGGGCCCGTAGACTGGGGCGTTGACATGACTG
Source organism: Kocuria atrinae C3-8 (assembly GCF_000286355.1). Lineage (GTDB taxonomy): Bacteria > Actinomycetota > Actinomycetes > Actinomycetales > Micrococcaceae > Kocuria > Kocuria atrinae_A. Next base: position 17,762 of record NZ_AJXN01000097.1, read on the forward strand.
AGTCCAGCACCACGCCCCGCATCGTGTACCCCCAGAACCTTCCGGTCAGCGCGCGCCGAGACGACATCAGCGCTGCCATCCGCGACAACCAAGTGGTGGTCATCGCCGGTGAGACCGGTTCGGGTAAGACCACGCAGCTGCCCAAGATGTGCTTGGAACTGGGACTGGGTGAGAACGGCTGATCGGCCACACCCAGCCGCGCAGGATTGCCGCCCGTTCGGTTGCGGAGCGCATCGCCCATGAGATGAGCGAGTCGGTCGGGCAGACGGTCGGCTACCAGGTGCGTTTCACCTCCGAGGTCGGTAAGGACTCCAAGGTCAAGCTCATGACCGACGGCATCCTGCTCGCGGAAATCAGCCACGACCCCATGCTGCGCCGCTACAACGCGATCATCATCGACGAGGCCCACGAGCGCTCACTCAACATCGATTTTCTACTGGGCTACTTCAAGCGGCTACTCCCCCGCCGCCCGGACCTCAAGCTGATCATCACCTCAGCGACCATCGATCCCGAGCGGTTCGCTGAGCACTTCGCCCTGCCCCCCGCGGATGGGGGCGAAGAGGAACCCGCTCCCATCATCGAGGTCTCGGGCCGCACCTACCCGGTGGAGATTCGCTATCGCCCACTCGCTCAACCCCGGACCGGGACGGCGGCGACGACGAGGCAGACACCGGCGACGGCCTGGAGGACGAGGACCGCGATCCCATCGACGCCGTGTGCGACGCCGTGGTTGAGCTCGCCAACGAGCCGCCCGGCGACATCCTGATCTTCTTCGCGGGCGAGCGCGAGATCCGTGATGCCCAGGACGCGCTGGCCAAGGTCATCGACCGGCACCGTTCGCTGGCCGGCACCTTGCTGCTGCCACTGTTCGGCCGGTTGTCCATGGCCGAACAGAATCGCGTGTTCGCGCCCTCGTCCAAGCGCCGGATCGTGCTCGCGACCAACGTGGCGGAAACCTCGCTGACGGTCCCCGGCATCAAGTACGTGATCGACCCGGGCACCGCCAGGATTTCGCGTTACTCGGCGCGCACCAAGGTCCAGCGTCTTCCCATCGAGCGGATTTCCCAGGCGTCCGCGCGTCAGCGCGCCGGCCGTTGTGGCCGTGTATCGGACGGCGTGTGCATTCGCCTGTACTCGGAAGAGGACTTCGAGTCCCGCCCCGAGTTCACCGACCCGGAAATTCTGCGCACCAACCTGGCCGCGGTCATCCTGCAGATGATCTCGGTGGGGGTGGTGCACGAGCCCTCGGACATCTCCGATTTCCCGTTCGTGCAGAAGCCGGATTCGCGCGCGTCAAGGACGGCGTGGTGCTCCTGCGCGAACTCGGCGCCCTGCGCTCGGGTGACCAGAAGGAGCAAGGCGAGCAGGCGGCGTCGTCGTCCGGTCGCGGTCGGTCCCGGGGACGACGCGCCGCGGCCGCAAGAATTC
>NZ_AJXN01000098.1 GCF_000286355.1 Kocuria atrinae C3-8
ACCGTGACCACGGCCCGTAACGGCCGGGGGCGAGAAGGCGCAGCGCGGACAGGCTCGCGGAAAGCCCGTGACCGCCGCCCAGGCGACCACCGAATCGGCGTCGGTGAGGCCCTCGCGAGCGGCTGGGTCCAGCGAATGATATGGGTCGACGTCGCGCCGCGTGCTCAAAGGCAACCGCGGCAACGCGCCGGTCGAAGGAAAGTTACTCATAGTGGTCCGTAGGGTCTAGGGCACCGGGTCTGCGACTACTCGCGCCCCATGTCTCGGTGTTGGATGTTGACGGTCACACGCGGGGACTTGCTCAGCCGCTTCGCGATTTCCTCGGTGACCGCGACGGAACGGTGCTTACCTCCCGTGCAACCAATCGCAATGGTCGCGTAGTGCTTGTTCTCCGTGCGATAACCGGCAAACACCGGCTCCAGCATGGAGGTGAATCGATCGACGAACGTGGCCGTGCCGGCGTGACCGAACACGTAATCCCGCACCTCGGGGTCCTTGCCGGTACGCGGACGCAGGGCCGGCACCCAGTGCGGGTTGGGGATGAAACGGACGTCGGCCACGAAGTTCGCGTCAGCGGGCACGCCGTACTTGAAGCCGAAACTCATCACCGTCAGCCGCAGCACCACGGGGCCGTTGGTCGAGAACATATCGGCCACCGCGCGGGTGAGTGCGTGGACGTTGAAGGATGAGGTGTCCAGCACCGAGTCCGAGGACTCGCGCAGATCCTGGAGTAGGGAACGCTCGGCCTTGATTCCGTCCAGGATGCGACCGCCGGCCTGCAGCGGGTGCGGCCTGCGCTGGTGCTCGTAGCGGGACACCAGCACCTCGTCGGAGGCATCCAGGAACAGCACCGAGAACTCCACGCCGGAATTCTCCAGCGCCGCGAGTGTCTCCCGCATGTCGTTGAACAGGGCCTTTCCGCGCACGTCGATGACCACCGCCAGTTTGGGCAGGGTCTCGGGAGTGCGCGCCACCAGGTCCGCGAGCGTGCTCAACATCTGGGGTGGCAGATTGTCCACCACGTACCAGCCCAGATCCTCCAGCGCATTGGCCGCGGTCGAACGACCGGCACCGGACATGCCGGTGACGATCAGAAGCCCGGAGGTGGGGGGTTTAAACGGTTGCAGTTGGGGGGTGGGGGAATCCGACTCAGGAGTTGGATTACTCATGTCCGTCTGCGCCGCCTGACTGTTTGCCTGCAATGGGTCCGCTTCCAGGGTAGTCCAGTTTCAATCGAGCAACTCCCCCGTTCCCACGTCCACGGCCGCCGACGGCGCATCCCCGCCGCCCAGCGCGGCCACCACTCGCTCGGCCAGGCCGGGTCCGAAGCCCTTGACCTCCGCGATCTCCTCGACCGTTGCGGCGCGGAGTTTCTTGACCGACCCGAAGTGCTTCATGAGGGCCTTGTGCTTGGCCGGGCCCAATCCCGGAACCGCATCCAGGGTGGACACGGTCATGGACTTGGAGCGCTTCTCCCGGTGGAACTTGATCGCGAACCGGTGGGCTTCATCGCGCACGCGCTGCAGCAAGTAGAGGCCTTCCGAGGCGCGCGGCAGGATCATGGGGAACTCGTCGTCCGGCAACCAAACTTCTTCGAGTCGCTTGGCCAGACCCACCACGTACACATCCGTGATCCCCAGATCATCCAGGGCGCGCTGGGCCGCAGCGACCTGGGGCGGTCCGCCGTCCACGATCACCAGGTTGGGCGGATAGGCGAAGGCCCGGCCACTGTCCTCCTCGGCCTGTTCGGCGGTGACCTCGCCCGTGGTCACGCCGCGCTCGGCGGCCTTGCGCTGCTGTTCCAGGTGCCGGGTGAACCGCCGGTGGATCACGTCGTACATGGACGCCGTGTCGTCACGGGCGGCGTCACCGGTGATCGAGAACCTGCGGTACTCCCCCTTGCGCGGCAGACCGTCCTCGAAGACCACCATGGAGGCCACCACGTTGGTGCCCTGTACATGGGAGATGTCGTAGCACTCGATGCGCATGAGCGCGTCCGGGAGTTCCAGCGCTTCCTGCAGCTGTTGCAGGGACGCGGACCGCGTGGTCAGGTCGCCGGCTCGGCGGGACTTGTGCAGCGCCAGTGCCTGGCGGGCATTCTCGGACACGGTTTCCAACAATTGGGCCTTGTCCCCGCGCTGCGGAACCGAGATGGTCACGCGTGAACCGCGTAATTCACTCAACCAGTTCTCGAGCTCCGGGGCCTGTTCCGGTTCCGTGGAGACGTACACGGAACGGGGCACGGTGTCCTGCCGGTACGCGAGTTCGGCCGTGCGGCGGTGCTTGGCCACGGTGTCCTGGCTGCCCTGCTGTGCGGCCTTTCTCCCCCGCCGCTGGGTCTGATTCAGCTCCACGGTCGCTTCACCGTAGGCCTGCTGCAGGAGGTGCTCGACCAGTTCGCCGGTCGAGACTTCCTCGACCTTCTCCGTGATCCAACCGCGCTGACCACGGATGCGGCCGCCGCGCACGTAGAACACCTGCACGGCGGCTTCCAGCTCGTCCTCCGCAAGCGCGAAGAAGTCCGCGTCCGTGTTGTCGGCGAGCACCACGGTGTTGCGTTCGAATGCCTTCTCCAGGGCCACCACGTCATCACGGCGGCGGCCGCGGTCTCGAAGTCCATCCGTTCGGAGGCCTCCTGCATTTGGCGGCCGAGTTCGCGGATGTACGGCTTGGCGTGCCCGGACATGAAGCGGCACAGGTCCTCGGCCAAGGCCCTGTGATCCTCGCGAGAAATGGTTCCCACGCACGGGGCCGAGCACTTGTCGATGTGGGCGAGCAGGCATGGCCGTCCCGTTCGCTCGGCTCTTTGGAAGACACCCTTGGTACAGGTACGCACGGGGAACACGCGCAGCAGGGCGTCCAGGGTCTCGCGGATCGCCCACGCCTGGGAATACGGGCCGAAGTACCGGTTGCCGGGCTTCTTGTCCCCGCGCATGACCATGGCGCGCGGAACTGGCTCCGCATGGTGATCGCGAGATACGGGTAAGACTTGTCGTCGCGGTAGGCGATGTTGAACCGCGGTGAGAATTCCTTGATCCACGTGTACTCGAGCTGCAGGGACTCGAATTCGGATCCGACCACGGTCCACTGCACCGCAGCGGCGGTGGTGACCATGGCACGCGTCTTGGGTGAGAGCTGGTGCAGCGGCGCGAAGTAGGAAGAGACTCTGTTGCGCAGGTTCTTGGCCTTGCCCACGTATATGACGCGGCCGTGCTCGTCTCGGAAACGGTAGACCCCGGGGTTGGTGGGGATCTCATGGCGAGCCGGCTTGTAGCTCGCCGGATCAGCCACGCTCGGAGTCCTTCTCGGCGGACGGCGACTGGTTGTAGGTGTCCTTGCGCGGTTGCCCGGACAGCTCTGCGATCGCGTCCATGACCTGGTTGGTGAGGTCCTTGCGCATGCGCCGTTGTGTTTGGGGCCGGTCTTGGGCACGTGGATGGGATCACCCACGTGCAGCTCGAAGCGTGCGGGTCGGATCACGTTGGAACCGGGCGGCTGCAAGCGCTGGGTTCCGATGAGACCCACCGGCACCACGGGAGCGCCGGTCATGTAGGCCAAGTACGCCACGCCGTTGCGGCCCCGGTACAGATAACCGTCGCGGGAGCGCGTGCCTCGGGGTAAATGCCGAAAATATTGCCCTGCTCCAGGTGTTCGAGCGCCGGGGCCAGTGCAGCCACCGAGTCACTCTGTTGGCCGCGCTCCACGGGAATCACGTCGATCATCTCGAAGAGTTCCCTCATGATCCGTCCTTTGAGGCCCGGGGTCTTCAGGTATTCGGCTTGGCAATGAATTTCACGCGCCGGGGCATCATGACGGACAGGATCACGGAATCCAGGAACGAGAGGTGATTGGACGCGATGATCACCGGTCCGTGATCAGGAACTTTCTCCGTACCCGTGACCACGGGTCGACACAGAGCCTTGAAGGCCTGGGTGACCGAGGTCTGCAACAACCGATATTTATCCATGGTCCGACTGTCCCTCCCCGGAATCGTTGTACCGGTCAGTCCATGCTGCCAGCTCAGAGGGAGAACTGACCACTGCCACGCACAGTTCGTCGAGTTCTCCGGGCTGTCCGAAGCCCCATCCGGCACCGATGCACTCCAGACCGTGGGCGTGAGCGCCTTCAGCGTCGTAGCTGCGGTCACCGATCATGACCGTGCGCTGCGGATCCGGCGTACTGATGTTCAGCCGACGCAGGCTTCGCCGATGATTTCGGGCTTGTCGTGCATGGAGGTGCGACCCTCCTTGGGTTGCGCCAGATCATCTGCCGCACCGCTCACGGTCTCGAAATAGTCCGCGAGGCCGAACCGCTCGACCACCTGAACGGCGATGCGCTCGGGCTTCTGTGTGGCCACCGCCTGGCGGACGCCCAGGCCCTGCAACCGACCGAGTTCACGTTCGATCCCCGGATACACGCGGGTGCGCTGCAAACCTTCGGTGAGGTAACCGGCACGGTAGACCGACACGACCTGGGAAATCTGATCCTCCGGCACCTCGGTGAAGTGCCGCAACGATTCACCAATGGGCGGACCCACGAAACGGTCCAGGTTTTCGGGCACGGGAAAACCGCACGTCCACAGGGCATCGGCAATGCCTTCGGTAATGGCACCGGCCGGATCCAGAACGGTTCCGTCCAGGTCCCACAACACCACGGGAGTTTGAGGGTTCACGGGCGCCTTCTCTCGGTTGCTGCGGAGTAACTGCTGGGTGACGACTGGTCAGGCGTGTGCGGCTGCCTTGCGCTCGGCGGACGTCTGAAGGACCTCTGCCAAGAACTGACCGGTGAAGCTGTCCTTGTTCTTGGCGACATCCTCCGGAGTGCCCTCGGCAACGATCGTGCCGCCGCCCGAGCCACCGTTGGGCCCCAGGTCGATCACCCAGTCCGCGGACTTCACCACGTCCAAGTTGTGCTCAATGGTCATCACGCTGTTGCCCTTGTCCACGAGCGACTGCAACACCATGAGGAGCTTGCGGATGTCCTCGAAGTGCAGGCCCGTGGTGGGCTCGTCCAGCACGTAGATGGTGCGGCCGTTGGAACGCTTCTGCAGTTCCGCCGCGAGCTTCACGCGCTGCGCTTCACCGCCGGAGAGCGTGGTGGCTGGTTGGCCCAGGCGGACGTAGCCCAGTCCCACTTCGACCAGGGTGTTGAGATAGCGCGCAATCGCGGTGAACGGCGCGAAGAACTCGGCTGCCTCCTCGATGGGCATGTCCAGGACTTCCGCGATGTTCTTGCCCTTGTAGTGAACCTCCAGGGTTTCCCGGTTGTAGCGGGCACCCTTGCAGACCTCACACGGAACGTAGACGTCCGGCAGGAAGTTCATCTCGATCTTGAGCGTTCCGTCACCCGAGCAGGCCTCACAGCGACCGCCCTTGACGTTGAACGAGAAGCGCCCCTGCTGGTAACCGCGGATCTTGGCTTCCTGGGTGTCCGCGAACAGCTTGCGAATCCGGTCGAACACACCCGTGTAGGTCGCGGGGTTGGAGCGGGGGGTGCGGCCAATGGGGCTCTGATCCACGTGCACCACCTTGTCCAGGTGGTACACGCCGTCGATTCGCTTGTGGCGGCCCGGCACCTGCTTGGCACCGTTGAGCTTGTTGGCGAGCGAGGTGTACAGGATGTCGTTGACGAGCGTGGATTTACCCGAGCCGGAAACACCGGTCACGGACACGAACACTCCCAGGGGGAAGTCCACGGTCAGGTTCTGCAAGTTGTTCTCGCGCGCGCCCACCACGGTCAGCTGGCGCTTCTTGTCGATCGGACGACGCCGCTCGGGCACCTCGATCGACCGGCGTCCGGACAGGTAGTCGGCGGTGATGGATTTCTTGTTCTTGAGCAGCTCGTCGTACGTGCCCGAGTGCACCACGTCGCCGCCGTGCACACCCGCGCCGGGACCCACGTCCACGATCCAGTCGGCTTCGCGGATGGTGTCCTCGTCGTGCTCGACCACGATGAGCGTGTTACCCATGTCCCGCAAGCGGGCCAGGGTTTCGATGAGCCGGCGGTTGTCACGCTGGTGCAGGCCGATGGACGGCTCGTCCAGCACGTAGAGCACGCCCACCAGGCCGGCGCCAATCTGCGTGGCCAGGCGGATGCGCTGGGCCTCGCCGCCGGACAGCGTGGCCGCCGCACGTTCCAGGTTGAGGTAGTCCAGGCCCACGTCGATCAGGAACGTCAGGCGCGCCACGATCTCCTTGAGCACCTGGTCACCGATCTGCGCCTCACGATTGGAGAGCTCAAGCGACTGGAAGAACGCCAAAGAATCGCGCATGCAGGTGGGTTGCCTGCGCGATGTTGAGTCCACCCACGGTGACGCCCAGGATGGTGGGATTCAGTCGGGCGCCCTCACACGTGGGGCACGCGACTTGCCGCATGTACTGCTCGTAGCGGTCCTTGGCGTGATCCGATTCGGTTTCCTCGTGCTTGCGTTTGATGTACCCGAAGACACCCTCGAAGCCCTGGGAGTAGCGGCGTTCACGACCCCAGCGGTTCTTGTAGGAAACCGTGACCTTGTAATCCTTGCCGTTGAGCACGGCCTTCTTTGCCTTGCTCGACAGGTCCTTCCAGGGGGTCAGCAGATCAAAACCGACTTCCTCGGCCAGGCCCGCGAGCAGACGGTTCCAGTAGTCACTGGTCGCCTTGCCCAGGGACCATGGTGCGACCGCGCCCTCGATGATGGAGAGGTCCGGATCGGGAATGACCAGGTCCTCATCCACTTCCAGGCGGGAGCCGATGCCATCGCACTCGGGGCACGCACCGAACGGTGCATTGAAGGAGAAGGAGCGGGGTTCGATCTCGTCCGTCTGCAACGTGTGCTCGTTGGGGCAAGCGAGGTGCTCCGAGAACATGCGGCTGTTGTCCGCCCACGAGGTTTCTTCGCCCTCGCGCGGGACCAATTCGATGACCACGCGACCCTCGGCCAGGTTCAGCGCAGTTTCCACGGAGTCCGTAAGCCGCTGGCGGGCCTCGGCCTTGACCGTGAGACGGTCCACCACCACGTCGATGGTGTGCTTGTACTGCTTCTTGAGTTTGGGCGGATCATCCAACGTGACGGTTTCCCCGTCCACGACCGCGCGCGAGAACCCCTGGGTGCTCAGCTGCTGGAACAGGTCCACGAACTCGCCCTTGCGGCCCTTGACCACGGGCGCGAGCACCATGAAGCGGGTGCGTTCGGGCAACTCGAGCAGCTGATCGACGATCTGCTGCGGCGTCTGCTTGGTGATGGGCTCGCCACACACGGGACAGTGCGGGTGGCCGATGCGCGCCCACAGCAAACGCATGTAGTCGTAGATCTCAGTAATGGTGCCCACGGTCGACCGCGGGTTGCGCGACGTCGACTTCTGGTCGATGGACACCGCGGGTGACAGACCCTCGATGAAGTCGACATCCGGCTTGTCCACGCGCCCCAGGAACATGCGGGCGTAGGAGGACAGCGACTCGACGTAACGACGCTGGCCCTCGGCAAAAATGGTGTCGAACGCGAGGGAGGACTTTCCTGAACCGGACAGGCCGGTGAACACGACCATGGAATCGCGCGGGATGGTCAGGTCCACGTTCTTGAGGTTGTGTTCGCGGCGCCCTGGACCACGATTTCGGTCAGGTCGGACGCTCCGGAGGCTCGCAGCTTGGGCGCGTGCTCGGACGCGACTTGCTGGGCAAGAACGGATGACGAGTGCTTTTCTACGGGGGCTTCGCGAGTTTGCTCGGACACGGCAGTCACTCTATTACTCACCTCAGACATGCAGCGCTGAGCGAGGGTGAATCCTCGCTCAGCGCAACGATCGACGAACTTTTATTATCTCAGTTTCGGGGGCCGCGGTTCGAGTCGGACCGGGATGCCGACGCCGCGCTGGAACCGTAGCGAGCGGCGTCGTCGGCGTGCTCGGCGGCGGAACGGCGCAAGCCCGAGGCTTGCGGATCGATCACCGGGAGCGAGCCCGTCTGCGCCGTGTGCATGCGCAGGCCGGCGGCCTCGACGGGATCCACGCGCTTGGACACCACGGTGAGCTCGCCCGTTTCCGGATCGACCTCCACGATGTCCACGGTGGTGCGCAGCGGGATCTCCTTCATGAGCAGGACGCACGCGAGGGTGATCACCGAGGCAATGGCCGCGATCAGGAACAGCAGGCCCGTGCCCGAACCGTAGGCCGAGCGCAAGGCCTCCTCGACGGCCGGTGGCAGGCCGGACATGTCGATCGAGGCGGCGTCGCCATCTGGGACGGATCCACGTTGTGTTCCCGAGCGAACGTCTCCATGGAACTGGTCAGGTGACGCGTGAGCACCGCGCCGAACAGCGAGACCGCCAGCGCGCCGCCCACGGTACGGAAGAACGCGACGCCGGATGAGGCCGCGCCCATATCCTTGAGACCCACCGTGTTCTGGACGGCCAGGATCAGGTTCTGGTTGAGCGTTCCCACGCCCAGGCCCACCAGACAGATGAAGATGCCCACGAGCCAGACCGGGGTGGTGTGCGTCAGGGTCGCGGCGGAGAACAAACCCGCACCGAGAATCACCGTTCCCACGATCAGGATGCGCTTCCACTTGCCGAATTTCGTGATGAGCTGACCGGCCACCATCGAGCCGACGAACGAGCCGATGACCTGCGGCAGCATGAGCAGGCCGGATTCGGTGGGCGTGAAGCCCTGACCGAGCTGGAAGTACTGGCCCAGGTAGGTGGTGGAGGCGAACATTGCGGCGCCGGTCGCGATGGCGGCGATGGTGGCGAGCACTGTGTGCGTTCGGTCATGACGTCCAGCGGCATGACGGGCTCGGGCACGCGGCGCTCGACGATCACGAACAGAACGGCGACCACCACGGTGAGGGCCACCAGGCTCAGCGACTGCCACGAACCCCAGTCGAAGAGCTTGCCCGCGAAGGACACCCACAGCACGAGCGACGCCGTACCGATGGCCAACAACGTCATGCCGCCCAGGTCAATGATCGGCTTGCGTTCCTGCTCACGCGGCGGGATGTGCAGGGTCTTGATGATGAGCCCGGCGGCCAGGATGGACAGGGCACGGGGATCAGGAAGCACCAGCGCCAGCCGAAGAGGTCCACGATCAAACCACCCAACAGCGGGCCGAGCGAGGTGGCCACAGCCATGACCGCGCCCATGTAGCCGGCGTACCGGCCGCGCTCGCGCGGCGGGATGATGGTGCCCAAGATCGTCTGGGCCAGTGCCATGAGGCCGCCCATGCCGATGCCCTGGATCACGCGAGCCATGACCAACATGCTGATGGACGTGGACAGGCCGGCGGCACCGGAACCGATCACGAAGATCAGGATGGCGAGCAGCAGCAATTTCTTCTTGTCGAAGAGATCCGCGAGCTTGCCGAAGATGGGCGTGAAGATCGCGTTGGCCAGCAGCGTGCCGGTCACGGTCCAGGACAGGGCCGTCTGATCACCGCCCAGGTCCGCCATGATGACGGGCAATGCGGTGCCGATGATGGTCAGCGTGACCATGGCCATGAAGAAGGCCGCCAGGATGCCGGTCAGGGCCCGCAGTACGTTGCGGTGGTTCTCGTCCCGCTCCTTCTGGTCCATGGCACCCTTCTGGTCCGTGGTGCCCTTGCGGTCATGGCCGCCCGCAGACGAGGTGTCGACTGCTTTCATAGAACGGTGTCCTCCAGACGATGGGTCGTCTCAGTAGTCGTGGTCTTTGTCGCGTGCGCGCCGGGCCCTGTCTGCGCGGCGTGCGGGTCGACCTGAGGCATGCACGTGGTCATGCGCTCCAGGCCGAGTGAGGTCAAGAAGATTTCGGTCAGGCGGTTGAGGCCGTGGCGGGTCTGAGCGGCGTCGTCCTCGCTCAACGCTCCGAGCCGCTCGATCAGGCGCTGGGTGTCCGCGTCCAGGTGGTTGGTCACCGCTTGGCGACCCAGTGCGGTGATCTGCACGAGCTGCGCGCGGCCGTCCTCCGGGTCGGGTGCGCGTTCAATGAAGCCGAGTTTCTCCAAGTGGCTCAACTGCCGGCTCATCACGGATGCGCCCAGCCCGGAATCCGCACCAATGTCTTTGGCGCGGCGCGCGGGTACCGAGGCCAAGTGGCTCAGCAGGCTCATTTGGACCACGGATAGTTCACGATCCGCCGTGGACTCCTTGAGCACACGTCTCATGACGCGCTGCAGCTCGAAGAGCTCTTGGACCAGCGCTGCGGCGGTCTCTTGAGAAACGCTCATGGCCTCCCCTGGACGTGGGTTTTGGTTGTCGAAACTTGTCATCAATGAACATGGCGCCAACCGCGGGTCCGGGTCGATACACCGGTCAGAATGCCCAAACAGTTGCTTGCAGCATGCAACTATATGCCTCTATCTGTAGGCTGTCTAACTAATAGGGCGTGGGTTCCGTCACGGTGCGATGGACACCACGTGTGAAATGCAGTGCGCACATTGGCCCCTCTCGCCGTACTGGGCCTACACTCGTGGCATGATCGCCACCCAGACCGAGGTAACCGAGCTCTCTGAGATCACCATCCGCCGCATATCTGTCAGCGAGATGGACAACAACGTGTACCTCCTGACATCCAAGGAACACGGCACGCAGGTGCTCATCGACGCCGCCGACGACGCCCGCGCCATCGCCGGCATGGTCGCCGCCGGGTCCACCGACTGCACCGATTGGGCCAACCTCCAGCTCATCATCACCACGCACTCCCACTGGGACCACGTGCGCGCCCTGGGCAGCGTGGCCACGCACTCGGAAGCCATGACCGCGTGCGGTGCTGCCGACGAGGACGACATCGACGTCCCCATGGACCTCACCTTCAACAACGGGGACACCGCCGAGTTGGACGGCTTCGAGCTCGAGGTCATCGAACTGCGCGGCCACACCCCCGGTTCCATCGCCCTGGTCTACCGCGACCCGCAGGGTCCGGACCACATTTTCTCCGGCGACTCCCTGTTCCCCGGTGGCCTGGGTAAGACCAACTCCCCCGAGGACTTCCAGCAGCTCTACCAGGACGTCACCGAGCGCATTTTCGATCAGTTCGAGGACGACACGATCGTGCACCCCGGCCACGGCAAGCCGACCACCATTGGTGCCGAACGACCGCACCTCGAGGAATGGAAGCAGCGCGGCTGGTGACCTCACCCGCACAACAGCGAAATCCCGCGGCCGCCACCGTGGACCGTGCCGCCTACGTGGCGGTTCTGGTCTTCCCCGTCTTGATACTTGCCGGTGGCGCCGCGGGATATTTCTTTGCCCCCACGGTGCAGCAGGCCTCCGGCTGGACCAACACCCTGTTGGGCCTCGTGATGTTCGGGATGGGCCTCACGCTCCGCCCGCTGGATTTCGCCTTGGTCGCCAAGCGCCCTGTGCCCATCCTGGTGGGCGTGGCTGCCCAGTACATCGTGATGCCGCTGCTCGCGTTGTTGGTGTGTTGGATCCTGCAGTTGCCGCCCGAGCTGGCTGCCGGCGTGATTCTGGTCGGTTGCGCGCCGGGTGGTACGGCCTCCAACGTGGTGTCGTTCTTGGCTCGCGGTGACGTGGCCGTCTCGGTCACCATGACGTCGATTTCCACGTTGCTGGCGCCCCTCCTCACTCCCTTGCTCACGCTGTGGCTCGCGGGTCAGTACATGCCGCTCGACGGCGCGTCCATGGCCATGTCGATCGTCACCATCGTGCTGGTTCCGGTCGTCGCGGGCATCCTGGTGCGCTTGGTTCTGTCGCGTTTCGTCGAACGGTTGCTGCCCATCCTGCCGTGGCTCTCCGTCCTGGGGATTGCGGCGATCGTGGCCATCGTGGTCTCCGGTTCCGCCGACCGGATCATCCAGGCGGGCCTGCTGGTGCTGCTCGCGGTCGCGATTCACAACGTGCTCGGTTACACCCTGGGCTACCTGATCGGCCGCTTCACCGGTCAACCCGTACCCGTGCGTCGTGCCACCGCGGTGGAGGTGGGCATGCAGAACTCCGGTCTGGCGGCCGGCCTGGCCGCCCAGTACATGTCGCCGCTCGCCGCATTGCCCGGTGCCGTGTTCTCGGTGTGGCACAACATGTCCGGCGCGGTCTTCGCGTTGCTGTGCCGCGGGCCGATGCTCGCGCCGCCGCGCGCTCTGGTCTTGCCGAGGACGACGACGCCGCTCGCGACCGCTCCTGACGCTGCCTCACCACTCAACGTCGCCCCGCGGCGTCCAGCCCGTTCTACTCCATCACTGGCGCGAGTGCGGGCTCAGCCCGTCACCCCGTTCTTCCCGCGCATCCCCGTTAGGCAGTTCATGACGGGGCTGTCTATGCCTGTCTGGAAGTGTCGATAGGCTTGCCGTGATGAAACTCCTGGACGCTCTTGCCCCCGAACTCTCCGCCCCCGGTCACCACTACTTGCGCGGGGACTTTGCCTCGAACCCGCTCAGCGACGACGAGATCTACGAGGGGTTCCTCGGCTGGATCTCTTCCCGGGACATGGAGCTGTATCCAGCGCAGGACGAGGCCGTCCTGGAGGTCGCCGGTGGCTCGAACGTCATCCTGGCCACCCCCACCGGTTCCGGTAAGTCGACGGTGGCGGTGGCAGCCCACTACGCCGGCCTGGCCCGGGGACAGCGGTCCTACTACACCGCTCCCATCAAGGCGCTCGTGTCGGAAAAGTTTTTCGACCTGTGCGAGATCTTCGGTGCGGAGAACGTGGGCATGGTGACCGGTGATTCCTCGGTCAACCAGGACGCCCCCATCGTGTGCTGCACGGCCGAGATCCTCGCCAACGTGGCGCTGCGCGAAGGCCCCGATGCTGACGTGGGCGTGGTCATCATGGACGAGTTCCACTTCTACTCGGATCCGCAGCGCGGGTGGGCCTGGCAGGCTCCGCTCATCGAACTTCCTCAGGCGCAGTTCGTGCTCATGAGTGCCACCCTGGGCGATGTCACCCGCATCGAGGAGCGGCTCACGGAGGTCACCGGGCGTGACACCAAGCTGGTCACCTCTGCGGACCGTCCCATCCCGCTGCACTACTACTACTCCGAGCGCCCCATCCACGAAGAGCTCGAAGACCTGCTGAACACTCACCAGGCACCGGTGTACGTGGTGCACTTCTCCCAGTTGCAGGCCGCCGAGCAAGCGCAGAACCTCATGTCCGTGGACGTGCTGACCAAGGAGGAAAAGCAACGCGTTTCGGACCTGATCGCGGGATTCCGGTTCTCAGCGGGCTTCGGCAAGACGCTCAATCGTCTGGTCCGGCACGGCATTGGCGTGCACCACGCAGGCATGCTGCCCAAGTACCGCCGTCTGGTCGAACAGCTCGCGCAAACCGGCCTGCTCAAGGTGATTTGCGGCACCGACACCCTGGGTGTCGGCATCAACGTACCCATCCGCACGGTGCTCATTACGGCCCTGTCCAAATTCGACGGTGTGCGCACGCGCCGCTTGAGCGCTCGCGAGTTCCACCAGATCGCCGGTCGCGCAGGCCGCGCCGGTTACGACACCGCGGGCACCGTGGTCGTTCAGGCACCCGAGCACGTGATCGAGAACGAACGCGCCATGGCCAAGGCCCGCGCCAAGCACGGTGACGATCAGAAGAAGCTGCGTCAGGTCACCAAGAAGAAGCCGCCGCAGGGATTCGTCTCATGGAGCAACAAGACCTTCGACGGTCTGGTCGCAGCGCAGCCCGAGCAACTGACCTCGTCATTCACCGTGACCCACTCGATGGTGTTGAACCTGCTGCAGCGCCCCGGCAATAACCTGGCTGCCGGCTATCACCTGCTGAGCAACATCGACGAAGGGCACGCCCAGAAGCGCGCCCTACTGAAGCAGGCGCTCGCGATCCTCAGGGAGCTCATCCGCGCGGAAGTGGTCGTGCGACTACCCGAACCGGACGAGACCGGCCGTCGCTACAAGGTGACTGTTGAGCTGCAGGACAACTTCGCCCTGAACCAGCCGCTGTCCCCGTTCGCTCTGGCCGCACTCACGATCCTGGACCCCGAGTCCGAAACGTACGCGCTCGACGTCGTCTCCGTGATCGAGGCGACCCTCGAGAAGCCGCGGCAGGTGCTCAACCTGCAGGAGAAGAAGGTCAAGGGTGAAGCGCTGGCCGTCATGAAGGCGGACGGCGTGGAGTACATGGAGCGAATGCGCGAGCTGGACGAGATCACCTATCCGCAGCCGCTGCGTGAGCTCCTGGAGCAGGCCTTCGAGACCTACTCCAGTTCGGCCCCGTGGGTGTCCCAGTTCGAACTGTCCCCCAAATCCGTGGTGCGCGACATGTACGAACGCGCCATGACCTTTGGTGACTACATCCAGTTCTACGGTTTGGCTCGTTCCGAGGGCATTCTGCTGCGCTACCTCTCGGACGCCTATAAGGCGCTGCGGCAGACGGTTCCCATGGACGCTACGACCGAGACGCTGACCGATTTGATCGAGTGGCTCGGCGAGAGTATTCGACAGACGGACAACTCGCTGCTCGACGAATGGGAGAAGCTGGCGTCCGGAGAGGAGTCGCCCATGGGCACCAGCGCGGACTCCCTCGAGGAACTCGTGGAAGAACAGCCGGAAGGCGTCACCAGGAACCCGCGGGCGTTCCGGGTCATGGTGCGCAACGCATTGTTCCAACGCGTCGAACTTTTCGCCCAGGAGAAAGAAAAAGTTCTGGGCGCCCTGGACGAGGGAACCGGCTGGGATCGTGATCGCTGGGCGGACGCCATGGATGCGTACTTCGGCGAATACGACGACATCTACACCGACGCCCAGTCACGTGGCCCCGCGCTGATCCGCATCAATGAGAACCCCGAGGGACTGAGCGGTTACTGGACCGTGTCCCAGGTCTTCGACGATCCGGACGGCAACCACGACTGGGGAATCAACGCTCGCATTGATCTGGCCGCCTCTGATGAGGACGGTTTCCCCGTGGTACTCGTCGACAACGTGGGCAACATCGCGGAGACGGGTCGCGCCTGATCGCCATCCCGTGAACTATGCAGCTCTTAGTGCATAAGCAGCTAGTATGCAGTGAGAAGTGCATGTAGCATAGCGAAAGCCGAGACATGGCGGCAGCCGAGACTTCGTGACCAAGGGACTCCCAGGAGGATGCCATGTACGCACTGACCGTGGATCGCCGGGGATCTCGCGAGGACCCCGAGTCGCTCGCCATGCTCGAGCACCGCGATCGCTTCGCGGCCGATTTCCCCCGGACAGTTCTGGATTGGCAGATCAGCGCCGGCGACGAACTCCAGGCCCTGTACGAAACACCGGAAGACGTCCTCGCGGTGGTCCTCACCTTGGCGGATGAACAGGAATGGCACGTGGGTCTGGGAATCGGCCCCGTGGACACGCCCCTCCCGGACAACGTCAACGAGGCCACCGGTCCTGCCTTCGTGGCCGCGCGAGAGGCTGTCAGCGCCTCGAAGGACACGGGGTACCCGGCGGTGCGCGGATCTGAATGGGCATCCCACGCACAGGCCGTTCTCACCCTCGCGTGCGCCGTGCGGGAACGCCGGACGGACACCGCCAGGGAGGCCACCGATCTCGCCGAGCAGGGCCTCACCCAGCAGCGCATTGCACAGGAGCTGGACATCGCCCAATCTTCGGTGTCCCGCAGGCTGTCTTCGGCGCTCTGGAGTCAAGAGAGTGCCGTGCACCCCACAGTTCTCACGTTCCTGGAACTGGCCAACGAGCACCCGGAGGGCCCGTGAAGATCTCCCGCATTTTCCTGGACGCTGTCCTCCCGGCCGCACTGGTCGTGACCACCATCGTGTGGACCGCGGTGGCCGGCACGGTCCCCCGCGAATGGGCTACCCCGCGCTCCTGGTGGCGGGAACCTGTCCGGAGACCTCGTGGTGCGCTGGGTGTTCAATCTGGCGGATGTGTCCCACGAGCGCCCCTCCCCCGATCCCAACCCGTGGAACGGTCAGGATCCGCCCCCGGAACCGGTCACTCCACCGTTGCGGGGTGGTCTGGTCATTGGGTTCCTGGAGCGTTCTGCCACCATCGCGTCACTGCTCACGGGACACGTGGCCGGCATCGGCGTAGTCGTGGCCGTCAAGGGTCTGGCCCGCTACGGGGAGTTCACCAACGCACGGCAACGCGAACAGTTCATCATCGGCACGCTGGCGTCACTCTTGTGGGCCGCGCTCTTCGCCGCAGCGGCCCTGTGGTGCACCACGGACCCAGGCCCCTTCGGAGCCTGGCGCTCCTGAGGTAACGGCCGCGAGAACGGCCTGTACCCCTTTCCTCGGTCGATGCCTGAAGCTGCCTTCGATCTGCTTCACCCCACACGGACATGATCGGGGGCGGGCCGAGGCACGAATAAGACGCCGCCCGCGCACCTGAGGTGCGCGGGCGGCGTCGTCAATCCGACGGTCTAAACAAACCGATTCGGGACTATCAGCGGACTGCGGACGAGCCTCCGGAGGAATGACCCTCAGGACCGTCGCCGTCGGCGGCCTTACCGGTGGGCTGCACCGTGGCCGTGGGGGCTGCCGAATCGACATCGTCCTGATCGAGATCCGGGGACGGAGTCTTGACCTCGCCCGTGGATTCGAATTCCTGCTGCTGACCGTGCACCGTATCCACCATCTTGCGGAACTTGGCACGCGAGTCGATGAGCTCTTCCTTGTGCTTCTCCGAGATCTTGGGGAACTGCTGGGTGAGTTCCGCGATCTTGGTGGAGATGCGGTTGCGCTCCTCGGCCGGTGCATCCTGGGGCAGAGCCAGGTACTTCTCGGAGAGATCCTGAGTCTTCTGAATGATGCGCAGGGCACGACCCTTGGGGCTGTACAGGGAGGCCAACACGGTGATGATCAGAACGAGATGATCACGGTGAGGGACAGTCCGATGCTGACCTCGACAACGGGAACGTGCTGGCCGTCATTGATGAAGGGCAGCGTGTTCTCGTGCAGAGCGTGCAGCATCAGCTTGATACCGATGAACAGCAGGATGAGCGACAGGCCCCACGAGAGGTAGATCAGGCGATCCAACAGGCCGTCGATCAGGAAGTACAGCTGACGCAGACCCATGAGCGAGAACGCAGTGGCCGTGAACACGATGTACGGTTCCTGGGTCAGACCGAAGATTGCTGGGATGGAGTCCAGGGCGAACAGAATGTCAGTACCACCGATGGCCACCATGACCAACAGCATGGGGGTCATGACCTTCTTGCCGTTCTCCATGGTGAACAGCTTGTCGCCGTCGTAGTAGTCGGTGGTCGGCAGAACCTTCTTGGCCAAGCGCACCACAAAGTTGTCCGCTTCGTCCGATTCCGAATCCTTGACCTCACCGGCAATGAGCTTGCCCGCGGTGTAAATCAGGATCAGGCCGAACAGGTAGAACACCCACGAGAAGGCGTTGATGGCCGCGGCACCGATGAAGATGAAGACGGTACGGGCGATCAGTGCGAACACGATGCCGAACAGCAGGACCTTTTGCTGGTCCGCGCGGGGAACCTTGAAGGACGCGATGATGATCAGGAAGACGAACAGGTTGTCGACCGACAGCGCCTTCTCCGTGATGTAACCGCCGTAGTACTCAGCCGTGAGCTGCGGTCCGTCCATCCACAGGATGACCAGACCGAAGAGCAGAGCAATGCCCACGTATACCGAGGACCAGATAGCGGCCTCTTTGATGGTGGGCTCGTGCGGCTTCCGCACGTGGAAGAAGAAGTCATAGGCCAGCAGGCCCAGAATCAATGCAAGGGTGATGCCCCATTGCAGGCCGGTAATTTCCATGTGTCAGCACTTTCCGTTGAGAGATCCGGATTATTACCGTGGGTCTCTCCACCGATCGGCGCTCGGTCGACTCACTGGTGAAAGTGGTCTTGGCACCGTGGTGATCGGTTGCTGCGCCCGGAGTGACATCTTTGCCGCTCGTGCTGACGTTCACAGCTCTTAGGGATACTCCCCCACGTTATGGTTCGCCCTAGTTTACACAGACGGTAAAGCAGGTCAGGCGTGACCGGCATCTTTCATGCGCCGCAATTCCTTTTTGAGGTCCGCCAATTCATCACGGAGCCGGGCGGCGAGTTCGAACTGCAGCTCGGCCGCGGCGTTCCGCATTTGCTCGCTCAACTGTTCGATCAGCTCGACCAAGTCCTCCGCAGGAGCAGCCTGCACACCGTCTCGCAGAAGCTTGGATTCGGCCTTTGACGCAGCCTCTCGTTGGGACTCGGACGCGCTCTTCTTCTTGCCTCCCTTGACCGGCGCCGTGTGGTCGTTGGCGGCAGCCGCTGGGCCAGCAGGGTTTTGGTGTCTTCGTCCTCGCGGGCCAGCTGATCGGTGATGTCCGCGATGCGCTTGCGCAGTGGTTGGGGATCGATCCCGTGTTCCTTGTTGTACGCCACCTGGATCTCCCGGCGACGATTGGTCTCGTCGATGGCCGTTGCCATGGAGTCCGTGATCTTGTCCGCGTACATGTGCACTTCACCGGAGACGTTACGGGCGGCACGGCCAATGGTCTGGATCAGTGACGTGGTGGAGCGCAGGAATCCTTCCTTATCGGCGTCCAGGATGGCCACCAGGGAGACCTCCGGAAGGTCCAAACCCTCACGCAGCAGGTTGATACCCACGAGCACGTCAAAGGTGCCCATGCGCAGGTCCCGCAGCAGTTCCACGCGCTTGAGCGTGTCCACGTCCGAGTGCAGGTACTGGACGCGCACGCCGTGTTCCATGAGGTACTCGGTGAGATCCTCGGCCATGCGCTTGGTGAGGGTGGTAACCAGCACACGTTCGTTTCGTTCCACGCGCAGCTCGATCTGCTCCAGTAGATCGTCGATCTGGCCCTTGGTGGGCTTGACGACGACCTGCGGATCCACCAGGCCGGTGGGACGAATGATCTGCTCGACCGCGGAATCCACCTTGGCCATTTCGTACTTGCCCGGTGTGGCGGACATGTACATGGTCTGGCCGATGCGTTCCAGGAACTCGTCGAACTTCAACGGCCGGTTGTCCATGGCAGAGGGCAGACGGAAACCGTGTTCCACCAGCGTGCGCTTACGGGACATGTCGCCCTCATACATGCCGCCGATCTGGGGCACGGTCACGTGGGACTCGTCAATGATGAGCAGAAAGTCGTCCGGGAAGTAATCCAGCAGACAGTGCGGCGCGGTTCCCCGCGGGCGACCGTCAATGTGCAACGAATAGTTCTCGATGCCGTTGCAGTAGCCCATCTGCTCCATCATCTCGAGGTCGTACGTGGTGCGCATGCGCAGCCGCTGGGCCTCGACGAGCTTGTTCTGGGACTCCAATTCCTGAAGTCGTTCCTGCAGCTCGTTCTGGATGGTCTCCACCGCACGGGCCATGCGCTCGGCACCGGCCACGTAGTGGGAGGCCGGGAACACGTACATTTCCTGTTCCTCGTTGACGATCTCCCCCGTCAGCGGGTGCAGGGTGTAGATCGACTCGATCTCGTCCCCGAAGAACTCGATGCGAATGGCCAGTTCTTCGTACATGGGGATGATTTCCACGGTGTCCCCGCGCACGCGGAACGTTCCGCGGTGGAAATCGACGTCGTTGCGGGCGTACTGCATGTTGACGAACTGGCGCAGCAGATCGTCCCGGTCCATTTCCTGCCCCACGGCAAGGGTGACCATTTGCTTGACGTACTCTTCCGGCGTACCCAGACCGTAGATGCAGGACACGGTGGAGACGACCACGGTGTCGCGGCGGGTCAACAGTGCGTTGGTCGCGGAGTGACGCAACCGTTCGACTTCCTCGTTGATGGAGGAGTCCTTCTCGATGAAGGTGTCCGTTTGCGGGACGTACGCCTCCGGCTGGTAGTAGTCGTAGTAGGACACGAAGTACTCGACCGCGTTGTTGGGCAGCAGCTCACGCAACTCGTTGGCCAACTGTGCGGCCAGCGTCTTGTTCTGCACCAGAAGGAGCGTGGGTCGCTGGACGGCCTCGATCAGCCACGCCGCGGTAGCCGATTTACCCGTACCCGTGGCACCCATCAGGACGACGTCTTTTTCGCCACCCTGAATACGTTCGGTCAGTTCCGCAATGGCCTTGGGCTGATCACCCGCGGGCTGGAATTCGGAGACCACCTCGAACGGTGCGACGACGCGATTGATTTTCTGAGCCAGCGACATGCCACCAGAGTACGCGCCCTCTCCGACACGCTAACCGGCCTGTGAACGCCACCATTCGTCAACCTGGTGCACCAACTCATCCACGGTCCCTGAGTTGTCGAACACGGTGGTGGCCACCGCCCGTCGTTGCTCATCCGTGGCCTGCGCGGCAATCCGGCGCCGAGCGTCGTCGGCGTCCATGCCGCGATCGGTGACCATGCGACGAACCCGCTCCTCGACCGGAGTCTCGACCACCAGAACCTGGTCCATGTCCGCATGCTGACCGGTCTCCACCAGCAGCGGCATGTCGTAGACGATCACCGAACCCGGTGCGGCCTCACTGATGAGTCGAGCAGTCTCTTCGCGAACCATCGGGTGGATGATGCCGTTCAGAGCTTCAAGTTGCAGTTCATCGTTGAAAACAATATTCGCGAGTTCCTGGCGCAAGAGCTCGCCCGTGCTCGGGTCGATCACCGAGTCACCGAAGTGGTTCCGAATACCGACGAGCCCTCGCTCCCCCGGCTTCTGAAGGTTCCTGGCGATGGCATCGGCATCGATCACGACAGCACCCAACTCCGCGAGCCTGCGGGAGACGGTGGACTTGCCGGAGGCAATGCCACCGGTCAGGCCCACCGTCACGGAGCCGCGAGTGTTGCTCGAAGGACTCTCATCAGTCACGAACGGCATCCTTCCGATCCGCGATTTCAGGAACCGCCGGCACCACGTACTCGTCCCAGATCTGCCGGACCTGCGAGCGGAGGTACTCGTTGTCGCCGTCGTTGTCGACCACCACGTCCGCGATCTCGCGGCGCTCGTCGTCGCTCGTGGAATCGTCCACTCGGTCCCAGGCCTCCTCGCGGGTGATACCCGCTTCCCGCACCATGCGCTCCACGCGGACATCCGCGGGCGCTTCGACGGCGATGACCACGTCGAACCGTTCGGACTGACCCGACTCCACCAAATCACGGACGTCCTGGACCAGCACCGTGTCCGGGCCGGCGCGGCGACCACGATGGCGTGACTCTTCCCGCACCAACGGCAGCACGAGTTCGTTGATCCTGTCCCGTGCCGTCTCGTTGTTCGACTTCAGTTCGGTGAGCGCAGCCAGGTCCACGGAACCGTTCGGTGCCATGACCGTGTCCCCGAACATCCGGGCGATCTCGGCGTGGGCCTCGGTGCCCGGGCGCAGCACATGGGCCCAGATCTCGTCATTGTCCACCACGGTGGCACCCAGATCCTCGAAGGCCTGGGCCACGGTGGTCTTACCCGCCGAGTAGCCACCGATCAGGGCCATTTGCAGAACCGGCTGCCCTTCCTTTTCACGCTGCCAGTGCACGTACGGGGCTGGTGGGTATTGTGCTCGGGTTCCGTCCCCACCTCGTACTCGGGACGCATCACGTAGTCGTCCACCGCGGTGGAACCTTCGCGTGCCCGTCGGTGGTACTCCTCGACGGGAAGAACTTGCTTCCATTGCCGCGTGCGAATGGGCTTGGCCGTGCCCGCATCCTCGCGGATGGCTTGGAACAGCATGAGCGACTGCAGCAGGGACATCAGCATGACCGGTGCGCCGATCACGATGATCACTTCCTGCAGTGCCGCAAGACCGCCCTCGCCCGAGGTCGTGATGATGGCCGCGCACACAGCTCCGACGGACAGCGCCCAGAAAACACGCTGTCGTCGGGGCCCTTGGTCCTCATAACCCGATGCCATCGAGTCCATCACCAAGGCGCCCGAGTCGATGGAGGTGATGAAGAAGATCGTAATGACTACCAGTGCAAGGACGGCAGTGGCTTCGAAGAAGGGGAAGTTCTGCAGCAACTGGAACAGGGCCGCTTCCACGTTGCCCTCTTCGACAATCGTTTCGGTCATGGACCGTTCCGTGCCTTCGGCGCGATCGATCTGGAAAGCGCTCAATCCGTAGATGGCCATCCAGATCACCACGAACACAGAGGGCACACCCAACACACCGACCACGAACTGACGGATGGTGCGCCCGCGCGAGATCTTGGCCACGAACATACCCACGAAGGGTGCCCAGGTCACCGTCCAAGCCCAGTAGAAGACCGTCCAGTCACCCGACCATTCGCCGTTGCCGAACGTGTCGTTGAAGAACGCCAGCGTGGGCAGCGCGTTGAGATAGCTGCCGGCAGATTCGACCATTCCACGCATCAGGGACATGCTGGCGCCGGCCATCAGGATGAAAACGAGCAACGCCACGGCCGCCACGATGTTGATGTAGGACAGTCGCTTCACGCCCTTGTCCATGCCCGCGATCACGGACGCAAGTCCCACAGCGGTGACCACGGCGATGATCGCCGCCTGGATCCAGCCGGCCATGGGAATGCCGTACACGTAGTTCATGCCGCTGTTGATCTGCATGGCGCCCAAACCCACGGACACGCCCAGTCCGAACACCGTAGCCACTATCGCCATGATGTCGATGGCCTTGCCAATGGGGCCGTGGATGCCGTCACCCAGCAGGGGCTGGAAAGCGGACGACACTCGCGGGGGTAGCTTCCGCTTGTACGTGAAGTAGCCGAACGCCAACCCGGGAACAATGAAGATGCCCCACATATGCAGCCCGAAGTGGAAATTGGAGATGTTCAACGCTTCCACCGCGGCCTGATCCGAGAATGGCTCCGTGCCGTACATGGGCGGATTTGCGTAGTGATTCATGGGCTCTGCCACGCCCCAGAACATGAGGACCGCGCCGAGGCCCGCCGCGAACAGCATGCCGAACCAGGCGATGCCCGAGTACTCGGTTCGGAATCGTCGTCGCCTATTTTGAGGCGCCCGTACCTGCTGAGTGCGAGGCCGATGGCAAAGATCACCATGAACGTCACACTGAAGGTGAAGAACCAGCCGACTTGGTACCGCAAGGCGGTGGACACGGTACCGAAGAACCCCTGCACCTGATCGGGAAAGAATCCCATGGCTGCGGTGAACAGGACAATCAGTCCGGCGGAAATGAAAAAGATGGAGGGTGTGGTTCTCAGGCCTAGTCGATCATGCAAACGGTTGAGCATGTTCCATTGCTTCCGGATCGTCGGTGCCGGCACCGTGAGTCAGCTCACGACCGGTGGATAACGGTCAACCACTGTACCGACCGGTCACGAACTCGCAGTTATTGGCGCACCGTCAACGGAGACCGTTACTTCTTCGTAACGTTCGGTTGTCTCCAGCTACGACCACCCGTCGGTGTCAGCCGAGCCCCTCGCGCACGCCGGGCCGGAACGCAATGAACAGCCAGATCCCGTTGACCAGCACCAACGCTATGCCGGGTAGACCCAGGAGCAGATTTCCCGGTGCCACCACCGCGGACAATGCGGCGTGGATCAGACCCACGGTCGCGAACACGGCGCCGGCGTACCAGCCTTCGCGGAGCCGCTTGCGCAGAGGGATGTACACGGCCATGTACATACCCACGAGCAAGATCAGTCCGACCACCGCCCCGACCCAGTACGCGCTTTCCGGTGGCGCACCGAAGGGCGCATCCTCGAAAGCGCGATGAGTAATCTGACCGGTGATGATATTGGTAATGATGGTCGTGAGGTACAGCAAACCGGACACGATGGTGAGCGTCAGCAGTTTCCTCACGTGATTGTCGACCTCGGGGTCGATCTGTCGATTGCGTGCCGATGAACCGAGAGATTCTTCACGCCGTGTTGTCATGCTCATGGCGGCCACCACTTTCTCGAGTGCTATTGCACGCCATGTTCCTCCCAGCGGTCCTGTGATACAAGGCACACGAGAAAGCTCCTCGCGGGTAACGACGCTTAGCCGCTCCGAGGTCGTCCGGTGGCCGCACTCTAGACTGGCACTCATGCCCATCGACCCCAACGTGTCCTATACGGTGCTGCGTGCGAATTCCGTGCACTCACACGAGATCGAGATCAAGAAATCCCGATTCCTTGCCCTCTTGAGCCGGGTCGATTCCGAAGAGGGAGCACGAGACTTCATCGCCGAGACCAAGGCCCAGTACCGCGACGCTCGTCACCATTGTTCGGCCTTCCTTTTGGGCCCCACTCGCGAGACAGGTCGCACGTCCGACGACGGCGAGCCGTCCGGCACCGCGGGCATGCCCATGATGCAGACCCTGACGTCCCACAAGTCACCGACGCAGCGCGAACGGGAACTCGAGGGCGACCTCTCCGACATCTGCGCGGTGGTGGTTCGCTGGTTCGGCGGGGTCAAGCTCGGTGCCGGCGGGCTGGTGCGTGCTTACTCCGGAGCGGTCGCCGAGGCGCTCGAGACCGCCCCGCTCAAGACCCGCATGCGCTCACGTTCTCTGGCCGTTCGACTCGACCATTCTGACGCCGGTCGCATCGAGGACGACGTGCGCACGGCCGGGTTCACGGTGCTGCCCACCAGTTACGAGGCCGACGCCGCGGTGCTCACTCTCGCGGTCCCCGATCGTGAGCGGGATGTCCAGAATGCCCTGGACACCGTGACCTCACTGACTGCCGGACAGTACACGCCCGAACTCGGTGGGGTGGACTGGCACGACATCCCCTTGCTGTAGTTCTTTCCAACCCGCACACCCGCCAGCAATCCACGGGCGCTCCTCCCCCGCAACGAATATCACTCACGCAACGAACATCGCTGACCAACCTCACCTGACCTCGGACACGACAGAACCCCGCACGGATTCCGTGCGGGGTTCTGCGATTCAGATGACCGAACCGCCGGAGCGGTTCAGCTCATCCGTGAATCAGTTACCGGTCAGCTTCTCGCGCAGAGCAGCCAGTGCTTCGTCAGAAGCCAGGGTGCCTGCATCCTCGGCCGGAGCCTCGGAGGAGTAGCTGGTCGGAGCTGCGGGGCCGCTGTTGCTGCTGGAGCTGGAGTTCGAGGAGGAAACGGCAGCTTCCTGGTCCTCGGCCAGGTGCTTCTGCACCTGTTCCTTGTGAGCTTCCCAGCGGGACTGGGCGTCAGCGTACTGCTGCTCCCAAGCTGCGCGCTGCTCCTCGTAGCCTTCGATCCACTCGTTGGTCTCGGGATCGAAGCCCTCGGGGTACTTGTAGTTGCCCTGCTCGTCGTACTCGGCAGCCATGCCGTACTGAGCGGGATCGAACTCGGTGGACTCGGGGTCCACACCCTCGTTGGCCTGCTTCAGGGACAGCGAGATGCGGCGACGGTCCAGGTCGATGTCGATGACCTTGACGAACAGTTCCTCGTTGACGGAGACGACCTGCTCGGCCATGTCCACGTGGCGCTGTGCCAGCTCGGAGATGTGCACCAGGCCCTCGATGCCGTCTTCGACGCGCACGAACGCACCGAAGGGAACCAGCTTGGTGACCTTGCCCGGGACAACCTGGCCCAGGGCGTGGGTGCGTGCGAAGAGCTGCCAGGGATCTTCCTGGGTGGCCTTGAGGGACAGCGAAACACGCTCGCGGTCCATGTCCACGTCGAGAACCTCGACGGTGACTTCCTGGCCAACCTCGACGACCTCGGAGGGGTGGTCGATGTGCTTCCAGGACAGCTCGGACACGTGCACCAGGCCGTCGACGCCACCGAGGTCCACGAAGGCACCGAAGTTGACGATGGAGGACACGGTGCCGGTGCGAACCTGGCCCTTCTGCAGCTGCTGCAGGAAGTTGGCGCGAACCTCGGACTGGGTCTGCTCGAGCCATGCACGGCGGGACAGGACCACGTTGTTGCGGTTCTTGTCCAGCTCGATGATCTTGGCTTCGAGCTGCTGGCCGATGTACGGAGCCAGGTCGCGAACGCGACGCATCTCGACCAAGGAGGCGGGCAGGAAGCCGCGCAAGCCGATGTCGAGGATGAGGCCACCCTTGACGACCTCGATGACGGTACCGGTGACGACGCCGTCTTCTTCCTTGACCTTCTCGATGTCGCCCCAGGCACGCTCGTACTGAGCGCGCTTCTTGGAGAGGATCAGGCGACCTTCTTTGTCCTCTTTGGTGAGAACCAGAGCCTCGACCTCATCACCCACGGCAACAACATCGTCAGGGTTGATGTCGTGCTTGATGGACAGCTCGCGAGAGGGGATTACGCCTTCGGTCTTGTAGCCGATGTCCAAGAGGACCTCGTCGCGGTCGACCTTGACGACGGTGCCTTCCACGAGGTCGCCGTCGTTGAAGTACTTGATGGTTGCGTCGACAGCGGCGAGGAAATCCTCTTCAGTTCCGATGTCGTTGACGGCAACCTGCGGGGTGGTGGTGGTCATGTAGTAGGGACTCCGATGGATTAGTTTGAATGGTCTGTGTTCACCGCTCGTGTCTTGTAAGACGCGTAGTGCAGTGAACGAAACGTGCTTTGGGCGCGCGAATGAATACGCACTGCACCAGTCTAGGCATCAAGGGCGGGCGGTTCAAGCTACCTAGAACGGGGAGATGCAATACGGGTGCTCGGATGTGGACATCAGCGACTGCAGATCGTCCAGGGCATCCAGGTTCCGCACCTTGATCAAACCGGCATAGTAGAGGGTGGATGCTTTCACCGCGCCCAGGTACAACGAACCCAAAGCGTCGATGTTCATGGCCACGTCAGCGCCGTCGGGCAACTCGACGCGAGGCATGGACTTGCCCGCGGCGTCGTCGTCGGTGCGGGGCCGATCCCCCACCCGCTCGACCACGGGCTGCTCGCCGGTCGTGTCGATCGTGTAGAGACCGTCCGCGAAGCCGAGCGAGTCCACGAGCGACACGGTGACCTTACGGTGGGAGCGGTACGGGCGGGCGGACAGTGCGGCGACCGGGTCCAGGATGCGCAGCCACAAGCGTTCGTAGCGCTTGCGCACCTCGTAGTCGGCCATATCGACCATGCCCCACATCAGCGGGTCTTCCATCTGGGCGTTGGGGTATCGCACCTCAGTGACCAGGTCCAGACCGCACAGGTACTCCCACAGGGCAATCCGCACCTGGGCGCTGGGCGAGACCAGGTCCACGACTTCCAAGGTGCCTTTGAAACCGCTGCGGCGCACGAACTTGTAGCTGACGTAGCCGTCCGCGCGCTCGTGCTCGTCGTAGTGGACCGCGGTGCGGACTTCCGGGTCGGCCTTGCCTGTGTGCCAGTCGAACTGACCGCTCACGTAATCCCACCACTTGCTCGTGCGCGTGAGGGAGCCGGGCGTGAGCTTGTGGAACTCTTCGAAGATCTGCGGTGCCAGTTCCGCCACAGCCTTGTTGTCGGCCATTTCCACACGACCCACGGACGGTGCCTTGAGTTTCAAACCGGACTCCGCCGCGACCGCGACCTCCGTGTTGAACGTGCCGGCGCCAAAACCGAACCGGCCGTAAATGGTCGCCTCCGAAGCGGTCAGCGCGGCAATCGGGACGCCTGCCTCGTGAGCCTCGGTGAGATCAGCCGTCATCATGCGACGCAGGATGCCGCGGCGGGCGTGGGTGGGACGCACCGTCACTTCTGATACCAACCACGCGGGCAACTGCTGGTCCGCGCCCAGGGTGAGGTTCGAATTCCATGAGCAGTACGTGGCAACGGGACGCTCGTCGCCCAGCGCCGCCGGGGGCACCGGATCCTCGCTGTACACGGCCCGCAAGCGAACGTGCTCACCGTGCAACCAGACAAGGTCCTTCTCAAGGGACTCTTTGGAGGGCTCCGGGCCATGGAAGCCCTGGCTGACCGCTCGCAACCACTCGACTGCCTCGCGTTCTCATCAACGCCACCCGGTCCCGCGCCGAAGCACGTCACCCGGTAAGTGTTGCCCTTGGCGCTGTACTGCTCGGTCCGAGGCTCGTTGGCCGGGTGAGTGGTCATGCGTGGATTCCTCCTGGGGGTAAGAACAAAAGTGTTTAGTGCGCGGCCTGTTGCCACGTGCGGCCGGTGCCCACGTTGACGTCCAACGGGACGGTCAGCTCGGCGGCATTGGCCATCTCTTCGCGGAGAATCTTCTCCACGGCCTCGGTCTCGCCCGGGGCCACCTCCACGATCAGTTCGTCATGGACCTGCAGCAGCACACGCGAGCGGAGATCCTGCTCGCCGAGGGCGCGATCCACACCGATCATGGCCTTCTTGATGATGTCCGCCGCGGAACCCTGGATCGGCGCGTTCAGGGCTGCACGCTCCGCGGCCTGGCGTGCGAGTCGGTTGTCGCTCGTGAGCTCCGGGAGGTAGCGGCGTCGGCCTTCGATCGTTTCCGTGTAGCCCTTCTCGCGGGCCTCGTCCACGACACCTCGCAGGAAGTCCCGCACGCCGCCGAAACGTTCGAAGTACTCGCTCATCATGGTCCGGGCCTCGTCCACCGGGATGTTGAGCTGCTGCGACAGGCCGTAAGAGCTCAGGCCGTATACCAGCCCGTAGCTCATGGCCTTGACCTTGGAACGCATCTGAGCGGTGACCTCTTCGGGGGCCACGTTGAACACGCGCGAACCCACAAAACGGTGCAGGTCCTCCCCCGCTCGGAACGCCTCGATCAGCGCCTCGTCCCCGGACAGGTGCGCCATGATGCGCATTTCGATCTGCGAGTAGTCCGCGGTCATGAGGGTCTCGAACGGGCCCTCCTCGTCCGAGCCGACCACGAACACGTTGCGGATCCGCTGACCCTGCTCGGTGCGCACCGGGATGTTCTGCAGGTTGGGATCGGTCGAGGACAGTCGCCCGGTTGCCGCCACCGTCTGCATGTAGGTTGTGTGGATCCGGCCGTCATCGGAGATCGCCTTGCGCAGGCCCTCCACGATCTGCTTGAGCTTGGAGTACTCGCGCCAGTTCATGAGCGCCACCAGGAATCGCGAACCCTGCGTCTCGGGGTCCACCCGGCCCAGCAGATCCGCCACCGCCGCGGCATCCGTGGTGTAGCCGGTCTTGGTCTTCTTGGTCTTGGGCAGGCCCAATTCCTCGAACATGACGGTCTGCAACTGCTTGGGCGAACCCAGGTTGACCGTGCCCTCAATCTGCGCCTGCGCCATCTCCTTGTTCTGGTCGATGGGCTGCTGCAGGTCCTTGTACAGCTGGTCGATCCCGGGCTTGTCGATCGCGATACCCACGTTCTCCATGCGCGCCAAGATCACCGCGAGCGGCATTTCCAGATCGAGCAGCAGCGGCAATTGTCCGTCCGCTTCCAGCAGGGCACGCAGGTGGTGGCTCAACTGAGCGCACGCGGCACCCAGGCTCGCTTCGCGGTTGAGGACATCGTCCGGTATGTCGTCCAGGCCCTTGTCCTCGCCCAGGTCCAGTTCGGTCTGCGCAGCCTTGCCCTTCTTCGACGACGCCGCCGCATCACCGACCTCGGGCACCTCGAGTTCCAGGTGCTGGGCCAGCTGCGCGTCCAGGTCGTAGCTGCGCAGTGCGGGACGCACGAGATACCCGGACAGCTGAACGTCGTCGTACACGCCGTCCAGGGTGACGCCGCGGTCCACGAGACCGTGGAACAGGTCCTTGAGACCGTCCACGATCTTGAGCTGCCGGTCGTCCTCGAGCCACTGGTCCACGGCGTTGGCCAGTTCCTGATCTGCCGCAACCAGGTCAACCACGGCCGCCGTGTTCGCGGTGAAGACCAGTGCCGTGACTTCCCCGCCCGACGCCGCCTTGGGATCCGGCAGCAGGCGCCGCACCACTACGGGTGATTCGGTGTCTTTGTTCTCTTCGAGCCACTCCTGCCACTGCTCCACCGTGGTCACGCGGTGGACCGCGCTCACCACGGGAGCGTCCGAGCTGGGCCCGCTGTCCCCGGGGTCGAAGGCGTCGAGGAGTCGGCCGCGCAGGCCGGAGCCGAATTCGAGTTCGTCAAAGACCTCGTCCACCTTGTCGGTGTCCGGAGTCGGAAGTGCCGCCCGCTCGAAGTCGATGTCGAGATCGAGGTCGGTTTCCAGTCGGTTGAGCTTGCGGTTGCGACGTACGAGGTCCAGGTTCTCGCGCAGCGCTTCGCCCTTCTTGCCGGTGATCTTGTCCGCATGCTCGAGCACGGACTCCACGGTGCCGTAGGAGGTGATCCACTTGGCGGCGAAGCCGGGGCCCACACCGGGGACGCCGGGAAGGTTGTCCGCCTGCTCGCCGGTGAGTGCGGCGAGGTCGGGGTAGTTCTGCGGGGCTACCTTGTACTTCTCGTACACGGCCTGGGCGTCCAT
The DNA here is from genome assembly GCF_000286355.1 of Kocuria atrinae C3-8. GTDB lineage: Bacteria > Actinomycetota > Actinomycetes > Actinomycetales > Micrococcaceae > Kocuria > Kocuria atrinae_A. The sequence goes on from NZ_AJXN01000098.1 coordinate 30,016, forward strand.
GCGGCGCAGATCCGACGGGGTGCGGCCCGGGTACACAATGTTCACGTGGTCGTTGACCATCTGGAACGCGTCGCGGTCACCGGAGAAGACGAGAACCTCGAAGTCCTCCGCGGCGCCGCGCGTGGCCAAGGTGGCCAGAACGTCGTCGGCCTCGTAACCCTCGAGCGTGACGACCGGAACCCCGAGGGCCTTGAGGATGCGTTCGATATTGGGGACCTGGCCGTGGAACTCCTCGGGAGTCTCGTCGCGGCCGCCTTGTAATCGCCGTACTCCTGGGAGCGCAGCGTGGGGCCTTCGAGGTCGAAGGAAACAATGAGGTGGGTGGGCTGATAATCGCGGATCAGCTTGACCATGGTGTTGACGAACCCATAGACGCCCTCGGTGTGCACGCCCTCTGACGTGACGAACGCCGGTCCGTTGCCGTACTCGGCCGCACGCGAGAGCGCGAAGAAGGCACGGAAGGCCAGCGAGTGGCCGTCGATCAGCAGGAGGCGTTGCTCCGGACGGCTGACCGTGCTGGGCAGTGTGATCTCTTGAGGGGAATCCGTTTTCTCCCCGATCACCACCACGGGATCGGCGGAGGTTTCCTGGCTGGCGTTGGTCTGGGCGTCGCTCGTCTCACTCACCCGTCCATCCTAGGCGCTCATCCGGAACGGTCGGAGAGGTGAGTTGTCAGGCCACCTGATTGATGATCGCCTCGGCGACCTCGCGCATGGACAAGCGGCGATCCATCGAGGTCTTCTGGATCCAGCGGAACGCTTCCGGTTCGGTCAGGCCCATCTTGGTCTGCAGCAAGGACTTGGCGCGCTCCACGAGTTTGCGCGTGGCGAACTGTTCCTTCATGTCCGCAACCTCGTTTTCCAACGCGGAGATCTCCTCGAAGCGGGACATCGCGATCTCAATGGCCGGCACCACGTCATCCACGGTGAAGGGCTTGACACGTACGCCATGGCACCTGCCTCGCGGGCACGTTCCACCAGTTCACGCTGACTGAATGCGGTCAACAGAACCACGGGGGCGATCCGCTCCTCCGCAATCTGTTCGGCGGCCGTGATGCCGTCCATGACAGGCATCTTCACGTCCATCAACACCAGGTCAGGGGTGTGTTCACGGGCGAGGTCCACCGCGCGCTGGCCGTTCTCGGCCTCGGCCACCACGTTGTAGCCGGCGTCGCGGAGCATCTCCACGATGTCCATGCGGATCAGGGCCTCATCCTCAGCGACCACAACGGTCTTGGCGGGGGCACTCGAGGGAGCGGGAGTGGGCGCTTCGGGCGATTCCGTCACGGGGGAACTCCTTGGATAGCAGGGGAATCAAACTGAACACCGCATCAAACCACGCCATCACGACAGGTCAGGCATGAGACACGCCACACGGAAGGGCGCGCACGGTGCATTGGTCTTCAGCCTACCGCTCATCGTGTAAGCTGTTACCCGCTGCTCACAGCCATGAGTTGTGAATCTGCATAACACTTGCCCAAGTGGCGGAATTGGCAGACGCGCTGCACTCAAAATGCAGTATGGAGACATGTGTGGGTTCGAGTCCCACCTTGGGCACCAAATGATCCCCGGAACAGACAGCTGTTCCGGGGATTTTTCGTGCGCACGCGTGCGACGTCGCACGCGTTCCAAGTGCCCTACGAACCCTCCCCCGCACCTCATGTGTCCTTAGAGCCCTTCCAGCTCCCCCAGAAGGTCCTAGCGGCGCATCAGGTGTAACGAGGGGTTCTGAAGGCGCCCAGAATGTGAGCGGGCGGTGGCGAAATCGTGGCGAGGCGGCGTCGTCGGCGGAATCCCGGTGTGGCCGTGGCTGGTACCTAGGTGCGGCGACGTCGTCCGCGGAATCCAAGTATGGCCGCGGACGGAACCTAGGTACGACGTGGGCGTTGGCGGAATCCCGGTGTGGCCGCGGACGGAGCCAGGTGCGGCGACGTCGTCCGCGCCGATCGGGAGCGCAAGAAGAGTGAAGTGCAGGGTTCTGGGGCCCGCAATGATCCCGAGGAGTTTTCCAGAACCCACGGCCGTGAGCATCTGGGGCAGAGAAACCCACGGCCGACATCTGGGGCCGAGGTTCGCCGCTCAAACCCCGTCAACGCTACGAACCTCTGCCAGGAATGCCAGACGAAGGCTCAGGACACGAACCCGTGCCCCGAATGTTCATCAGGCTGAGTGACGCCCACCCAGGTGCCTCACGCAGCTCTCGGAAGCATAAGCGTTTCTCGTGCACACGCCAGGCGCTATTGGAACCCTTCATCACGGCTGACGTTTCGTAAGAACCCTCTTAGAGGCGCTGAAGGGTTCTAGCGACGCACCAAGTGTGCTGCACGGTTCTGACGGCGCACCACATGTCATGCAGGGCCCGGAGGCACCGCGGGAAGGGCACCGAAGGACGGGCACGGAGGGAAGAGCACCGAGGGAAGGGACACCGGCACGAGAATCCAGGGCCGGCCAACATGAACTCCACCGCCCACACAACGACGGCGACCCGCGCACCTGAGTGCACGGATCGCCGAGGTCATTCACGCTGCGGAACTAACCGATCACGCTCACGCCACGCGGCGGAACCGGGAAGGGATTCACGCCACGGGCCGACACGCTCGTGTGCTTCGCGGACGGGAGCCTCGCCGGCGTCGTCCAGGTCGCCCACGCGGTGGACCTTGACCAAGTTGGTGGAACCAGCCACGCCCGGAGGTGAGCCGGCGCAGATGATCACCAGATCATCGGTGCTGGCCAGACCCTTTTCGAGCAGGTAGTGGTCGACCTGCTTGGTCATTTCATCCGTGTGGTGGACCTGCTTGACCATGATGGGGTGGACGCCCCACAGCAGCGACAGCAAGGCCATCACATTCTGCACGGGGGTGAACGCCAGGATCGGGCGGCTGGGACGCAGGCGCGACAAACGGCGAGCCGAATCACCGGACTGGGTGAACGTACAGATGTAGTTCACGTCCAGCTGGCGGGCCATGGTCACGGCCGCGCGGGTCACGGCGCCGCCGCGGGTGCGGGGCTCGGTGCCCAGCGGAGGCATGCGGTCCATGCCCTGGGTCTCGGTGGCTTCGATGATCTTGGCCATCGTCTCGATGGTCTGGACCGGGTACTTACCCACGGAGGTCTCACCCGAGAGCATGACCGCATCCGCGCCGTCGAGCACGGCGTTGGCGCAGTCGGAGGCCTCGGCGCGGGTGGGGCGCGGGTTATCGATCATGGACTCGAGCACCTGGGTGGCCACGATTACGGGCTTGGCCCAGCGGCGGGCCAACTCGATGGCGCGCTTCTGCACGATCGGCACGGCCTCGAGCGGGAGTTCCACGCCCAGGTCACCACGGGCGACCATGATGCCGTCAAAGGCATCGATGATCTCGTGGAGGCTGTCCACCGCCTGCGGCTTCTCGATCTTGGCGATGACCGGAATCTTGCGGCCCTCTTCCTCCATGATCTCGTGCACGCGGGAGATGTCCTTGGCGTCACGCACGAAGGACAGCGCGATGATGTCCACGCCGCGCTGCAGCGCCCAGCGGAGGTCGTCCTCGTCCTTGTCGCTCAGCGCGGGGACGTTCACGGCCACACCCGGGAGGTTGATGCCCTTGTGGTTGGACACGGGCCCGCCCACGATGACCTCGGTCTCCACGGTGTTGTCGGTGACCTTGGTGGCCTTGAGCGCCACCTTGCCGTCGTCGATCAACAGCGGATCGCCAACATTGACGTCACCGGGCAAGCCCTTGTGGGTCGTGGAGGCCAGTTCCTGGGAACCCTCGACATCATCGGTGGTGATGGAGAACGTGTCCCCCACCTCCAGGTTGTACGGGCCGTTAGCGAATGCGCCCAGACGGATCTTGGGGCCCTGCAGATCGGCGAGGATGGCCACCGTGGTTTCGAGTTCTTCGCTGGCCCGTCGCAGGTTCTCGTAGGAGGCATTGTGAACGTTGTGATCACCGTGGCTCATGTTCAGGCGAGCCACATTCATTCCGGCCTGAATGGCCTGGGTGACGTGCTCGTACGAGGAAATAGCCGGGCCAATGGTGGCCACGATCTTCGCTCGACGCATGGGTGAATCCCTTTCGGTCGGAGACTACAGGGGGAATACAGCAAAATGGCCGCGATGAAACAGCGCGAAGCTGCTCCAGCACGGCCACTTTGCCGGAATTCACTGCCCAGCTTAGCAACGGGGGCAATGGATTGATACGGCAAGGTAGGTGGTTCGCCCGGCTTTAGCTAAAGGCTCAAATCAATCGCCCGTTCCGACGGCGTCACGGGCTGCGGCAAACGCGTCTGCCCGGTCAGGTGACGCTCCACCTCGGCGGCGCAGGCACGACCCTCGGCGATGGCCCAGACCAC
>NZ_AJXN01000099.1 GCF_000286355.1 Kocuria atrinae C3-8
CTGTTGCAATGACCCATTGACTCCGCCCGCCGATTTCAACACTTTCCTCCCACGAGACTGCCTGCCTGCACTTTCCTCACTTAGCGCTTCTTGGACCGCATGGCCGCTTTAACCGTCACGGTTTCGCCCGCGGTGGCTGCGCTGTCCGGCGAGACGGCGATGACAGTGTCTAAATAGCATGTGCTGTGCCAGGTCATGGCCACAATCTAGACCGCACCAGCCCCCTTGGAACTTGCTATTTTCCGCAGAATAAGTTAGGTTAACTAACTATGGATAAGACTCCCAATGTTGAGAGCCAGTCCCTGGGCCGTGCGCCCCTCGAAAGTGCCGAGAAACTACGAACGGCGCTTCGTCACGGAGTGTTCTTCCTCCGGCGGATGGACAACACGCGGGAACTCACGAGTCAGCAGATCAGCCTCATGTCCATGTTGACAGACGGCGGGGTCCGCATGACGACTATTGCAGCGAACCTCGGAGTCCGTACCCCTACCGCAACGCAGAGCGTCGACCGCCTCATGAAGTCCGGCCTGGTGGAGCGTCAGCCAGACCCTGCCGATGCTCGCGCGGTTCTCGTGAAGCTCACGCGCCGCGGCCACAACGTGATCGCGGCCGAAGATCGCCACCGCAACGAGGTGGTGGCCAAGGTCTCGCGCGGCTGGATGAAAAAGAACTGGCCGCGCTCGACGCCGCCATGCCCGTTCTCGAGAAACTCGCCAGCCCGCTCGGCGGCATGACAGGGGAGCACCAGCCCCGCCCACTTGGCGGTTCGCGTAATACCAGTCACAAAATCAGGGCGACGAAAAAGCGGTTGATGCGCGGAGCACCCGAAGGCAACTTCTCCGGAAGCCAGTAGGTCGGGATGATCAGGATTGAGCAGAAGGTTCCCATGTAAAGTGCCCCGATACGCATGACTTCTGGATCCATTCTTCGCGAGGCGGCCTTCGGCAGAACTGCATTTCAACGAGGTCTACCGTAGCGTCCGGAGACGTCTCAAGACTCACCTCGGAGGAGCGGGTCCGCCGTCATGCCTTATGTTGTGCCCCAATCAGGTGGTGCAGAGGCCGCAAGCAAGGCCAATGATCGCGTGACCTAGTCGAAGTCATTACTCTTCATATGTGGTGACCACATCTCTCCCACGCGTTGAGAGTCGAATCCGGGTGGTGGCTTCCTCTTCCCAGTGATAGGCATGTGACATGCCAGCTGCATCGCTGTTGATTTCGAGTATCACGGGACTGCGGTGCACCGAAGTGGCATCTGATCTGCTGCGCATTCAGGCTGCTTGGAAAAGCGCCGCTGCGCTCAGTGTTTATCCCAGTAGTTTCGTGTCGACATCGTCTCTGCGGTCCGCATCCGCGGAAACGGGATGAAACTGACGTAGATCGTTAAGGACTCGTGTCTTCACGCACGTAGTTTAACGGCCTGATTTCCGACGGTGCTTAAAGCGCGCAGCCGTCAGTGCAAGGGCCGTCAGGCCGGAAATCGAAGCCATCACAAGAAATGCCATTTGATAGGCCGAGCCCGGAATGCCCTGTGCGGCGAAGTTGAAAGCACCGCCAACGAAGGCAACGCCGACTGTTCCCCCCAACTGTCGTGCGGCATGAGCGGCGGCCGAAGTGGTGCCATAAGCGTTCTCGGGAACTTTCCTCAACGCCAGGTCCAGTCCCAGCGGCAGAACCACGCCCAGGCTGATCCCCAGAGGAATACTCCATGCCAGTATAGCTGTCCAGGAGGGCGTCGCGCTCATGTTTAGGAAAAGGAGACAGGCCACAGTTGTTAGAGAAAAACCTGCCTGGCCTGTTTTCCATGGCCCAAGCCGGGCCATGAGAGGTGCGCACAAACGTGTTCCGACGACAAGTGCCAGAATCACTGGCATCAGTCCACCAGCCACCTGAAGGGGATCCCATCCCCAGTCGAAGGCGAACTTTTGTGGTACCAGGAAGACGGCGGCGACCATGACTACGGCAGAGGAAAAAGTCATGGCGATACCGGCGCGGAAGCTCCGTGAAAAGACGACTTCTCTCGGGAAAGCTAAAGACCGGCCCCTTGTGATCTGGGTAAGGCACATCCACGTGACAACCACGCCCACTAAGGCACCCAGCCGCCAGCAAGCATGTAGCCTTCACCGGCGTTGATGCCACCCCAGGTCATCAGCACGAATCCCATTCCGAGGGCGACGGGTAGAGGCCCCGGCTGGACAACGGGGCGGTTTGCGGCCCCGCCACGCACATAGCGGAGAACTCCTGCCAGAGCTGCAAGCGCGTAGGGCACGTTCACGATGAACAGCCAACGGAAGTCCAGGTTTGTCAGCATTAGTCCACTCAGGGCTGGGCCCAGGGGAATGCCGATCGTTGAGATCAAGGCGAGCATTGAAAGGGCCCGAATTCGCTCTTGGCCGGTAAATGTCCGGGCAACCATCGCGGTGGAAAGAGACAAGACGAAAGCGCTGGCAATGCCTTGAATGGACCTGGCCGCGATCAGCTGCCACGAGGTGTCGACCAGGAGAACTACAGCATTGGACAGGGCGAACGCCGCCAGGCCTAACGACAGCGGTAGCCGGAGCTCCCACGGTCGCCGAGGATGCCAGCCATGGGAAGGGTCGCAGCCAACGCCAGGGTGTACGCGCTGGCGTACCACTGGAGCTCGCTGACTCCAGCGTCGAGCGCCTCTGCAATGGCCGGAAGGGCTGTATTGAGGATGGTTATGTCCAGCCCGAAGGTCAGCAGCGCTAGTCCCAGGAAGCTAAGAGCCGCCACCGGTGCTCCGCCTGGATAAGAGGTTCTTGGGAGTGATCCGATGAATTGGTGGTTGAAGGCCGTGAGTTGGAATTTACATCCGGCATGTGTCCCTCAGTCGAGTCCTAGGTGCCTGGCCTGGGGTTGTCAGGCGAAACGTGGCCACTATTACCGGGCCAGACCGGTGACAGTGTCAATTATGCGAGTGTATACTCGTATTATGCGAGACGTCACCTCGATTCCAGGGTTTCGGACGGGAAGGAATAGCGGAATGACCGGAGAGCGCCACAAACTACTCAAGCCGGGTTCTTGGAGCTGGGAGGGGGAGAACTGCACAGTCCACCTCGTGGTGGACACAGTGAAGAACGGTATTGCCATTGGCGGGCTCCGTATGTCTTCCGGAGGCACACTGCAAGAGACTGTGGAACTGGCTGGAGCTATGACAGACAAGCTCACTCTTTTCGGCGTGGCTGCGGGTGGGGCCAAGGTCGTCGTTGGCCCGAAGCCGGGTCGAGATTTCGCGGCCGTCCGCGGCGAAGTTGCTGAGGCGCTCTCAGCACATCTGAGAGCTGGTTTCTTGGTGGGGGAGGATGTCGGGGTTACTAGCGATGAGGTCCGGGAAATCTACGATCTGGCCGGTTTCGATCCCATCGAGAACACGATTCGAATCGTGGGGGGGCATGGCGTGCAGGTCCAGATGCCTCCTGCTGAGCTGGCACAGTTACTAACCCGTCAGTATTCAGGCAGGCTTGCCGGTGAGGGAGTGCTGATAGTTCTGAGGGCAATGGGCCTGGCTCGCCAAGGTCAGAAGATTCGCGTGTCGATCCAGGGCGCGGGGTCCGTTGGTGGCACCATCGCGTCACTCATGGCCGCGGATCCGGCCTTCGAGGTCATCGGGTTGAGTGACAAAGATCACCTTGTATGGAGCCCAGATGGACTCGACACCGAGTGGATCACTAGGAACGTGGACGAGCATGGATCCATTTCCATCAGTGAACTGAAGGCTGGTGCATCGGTTGGTGAGCCAGGTGAATGGATGCTGCCCGACGCGCAAGTTCTCGTCGCTGCGGCACTAGGCGGTTCGATTACGCACTATAACGCGGACGCGGTGCCACCGGGAGCCTTGTGTGTGGTGGAAGCGGCCAATCATGCGGTGAGCGACGCTGCGGCCGGAATATTGGCCCAGCGAGGAATCACGGTGGTTCCCGGCGCGCTCGCGAATGCCTTCACCTCGGTGTGCTTCGGTCTGATGGCCACCGGCCAGGCGACCATGGAAACCGTCCATGAAATCTACGGCGAACGGGTCGCCCAGCTCGTGGAGGGTCTGCGATGACAGCCGCCTTCAGATTGAACTATCCGCTTCCGGGACGTCGTACCGGGTTCTCTCGGCTGCCGCACCATGTAAGGCACATGACCAATGGGCAATTCTTTACTCGACAAGTGATGAGGATTCCCACACCGAAGTCAAGGGACTTCGCATCAGGCCTACGGACTCAGTGCTCAGCGTGACCGGAAGCGGTTGTCGCTCACTGGCGCTGCTGGAGTCTGGACCACGTCGTTTAGTGTCCGTGGACGCGAACCCGGTGCAGAATTATGTCCTCGAACTCAAGGCTGCGGCCATGAGGCAATTGTCACTCTCGGAATACCTTTGCTTTATCGGCTTTGAGCCTGGTCAGCGCCGCGACCGCTTACTAGTCTTCGAAGAACTACGGGAGCACCTGTCCCCTCCGGCGCTGGAGTTCTGGCACGAGAGTCTCATGGCAGTCCGACGCGGGCTGCTATACAGCGGGGCGCATGAAAAGTTCTACGCGGCCTGGATCGCACCCCTTATTGTCGCCTCGCGCCGACGCCAATTGCGGGACCTGCATAATTTCACACAGGTAGAGGCGCAATCACTTTACTTCGAGTCGGAATGGTTAACACCTGCTTGGGAACGGGCAGTCCGGATGTTAGCGCGCCCTCGGCTGATCCGGATTCTCCTGGATGATCCCAGCTACTTCGAGCGAGTGGATAAGGGCAGTGAGCTAGCCGACTACATAAACAATGGCCTGCGCCGGACATTTCGTCGGCACCTGGCCTCTGATGTCGATCTTTTCGGCTTGTTGTGCACGGGACGGTACTGGGACCCAAAGAACGTTCCCTTCTATATGAGACCAGCCAACTACGAGCGCATCAAGTCGCATCTGGACGCTCTTGAGATTGTAACCGCGCCTCTAGGAACATACTTGGCCCAGCAGGAGGAAGCGACTTTTGGGGCGTACTCGCTCTCAGACGTGACCGGCTGGATGCCGCACGAGGACCTGGTGGCCATCCTGCGGGAAGTTGGCCGCACCGCCGTCCCGGGAGCGCGAATCGTGTACCGCGACTTGTTCGCCGAGTCGAACATCGTCGCCATCGAGCGGGAAACAGGGCTCTTTCATGAGTGCGGCCTGTCTGAGGAACTGACAGAGAAAGACAGAGCCCTAGTCTTCACCATCCAAGCATTCCAGGCGGTGGCGCAATGACTTTCATGAACAAGACCAGCATTGATCAAACCGGCAACGAACAAGTGTACGAGGCTAGGACACTGACCTTGGACTCACTCGTGGCCGGAATTCCTGTTCCCTCCGACAAATACGTCCATACGATCCATGCTGACGCAATGCTCACCGATGCGTTCGCTTGGATGACCCGCAAGAGACTCCTAGACCGCAATCGGGCTGAAAGCGGCACCGACATCACCGCGGTCTCAGGCCGAACGGCGCTGGGCACGACGGCCTCCGTCGAATTGGCGTTGCAAGCCGGACACAGTGCCGCGAAGGAATGGGCCTCCCGCCCGGCGAAGGTTCGTCGCGAGTTCGTTCTGCAAGTCAACGCCGCTTTACAAACCGCCGGCGATCAGTTCGTCGAGCTGCTAGTCGCAGAGGGTCACCCTCGGCGATTGGCCGAGTGGGAATTGGATGGTGCCCTGAAGGGGAGTTCCGCAGCCACCTACGACTTTTGTGACTCGCTAGTCGGTAAGTTTCATGAAGTGGCGGGCAGCACGGTCGGCCTTCGGCGTCGACCCGTGGGGCTGGTCGGGATGGTGCCGTCCCAGAACGCTGCGGCGTCCACATCCCTTCTGGGCATTCCTGCCTTGGCCGCCGGGAACGCACTAATCGTCAAGCCACCTCGGAGTTCCCCCCTTGCCACGGCCTGGGTCTGGCAGGAGGTCATCAACCCCGTGTTGGAATCAGTTGGTGCGCCGGCAGGAACCTTGTCTGTGATCTGCGCGCCCCCGCAGGCGACGATCGACCGGTGGCTGTCCTCAGGCGGAGTCGATTGCCTCTTCTTTGTGGGCAGCTCCGACCGGGGACTGCGCCTCGGGCAGCGGTGCATGGAAAACGGCGTAAAGCCAGTCCTGGAGCTGTCTGGTAATGATTCCCTGGTGGTGTGGAAGGATGCTGATGCGCGCTCGGCCGCACGATCGGCTGCAGAGTGCTTCTATGGTTCCGCACAGATCTGCATGGTTCCCAAACGAGTCGCCGTGCATCCGGATGTAGCCGACGAGTTCCTACAGAACCTTGAAGAGGAATGCCGCACCCTACGGCCAGGGTTGCCGAGCGACAAGGACGTGCTCCTGTCGCCGGTGCTCGACCCGATAGGATTCTCTGAGACCCTGGCTGAGGCGGTCGAGCACGGTGCCAAGGTCCTCACGGGCGGACATACAGTGGACCTCGAAGGCAGGCCAGACCCGACCGGCGTGTTCGTGGAGCCGACCGTGGTCCGTTTCTCTGGCACGAGGAACCTACCAAACATCCGCGCCATCCAAGAGGAGACTTTCTACCCACTCCTACCGGTCGTGGTGTGGGAGCCAGGACCGGACGAAGCAATCCTTGATGAGATGGTCGCTTTCACCTGTTCCAACGCCTATGGGCTACGCAACTCCCTGTGGACCGGGTCCCGGGAGGTGGCGGACTACTGGCTCCAACGGGTCTCCAATGGGGGAATCCTAAAGGTGAATACCAGTCACATCGGGTTCTCCGAAATTCTACCGACCCATGGCGGCACGGGACGCTCCGGCGGCCCTTCGGTGAAGCCAACTATCCATCATTGATGACGAGCCAGCTCCAAGCCGTACAGATCGGCCAGGACTCCTGGACGGACGGGGGATGAAATGCAGCAAACCATGAACGCTGACAAGGTCCAGGCCTTCTTGGGTGCCGTATCAGACAAAGGCCTTGAGGCCGCTGAGACCGGCACTCCCGGAATTCTGGATGATTTTCGGTCTTCCGGACTGGGCGGCATGCTCATCCCCGCAGGGCTCGGGGGGCTGGGAATGAGCGCACTCGACGCTGTGCAGTTCGTGATGAGACTCGGAGCGATCGCGCCATCCGCGGCGATTGCCACCGTTATGCATAACTTCTCCGTTGCAGGTTCGTGGCTGCCTGGAAATATGGTGAGGATGCTCTGGAACCTCTGTTGCGGAGAATTGCGGGCCACCGGCTGCTGGTTTCAAGCGGATTCGCGGAACTGGGACAAGGAGGGAAGCTCACCCGGCCATCGATGACAGCTACCCGAGACGGTGAGTATTGGGTCTTGGACGGAATCAAGCGTCCCTGCTCCCTGAGCCGCTCCATGGACCTCATGACGGCCAGCGTTTGGATGGTCGACGGTAGGCAAGAGGTCGGCTATGGCGTGGCCCTGGTCGATGCACATGCCTCAGGTGTTTCCCGTCAACCGGCCTGGTATAACACGGTCCTTGCGGGTGCGGAGAGCGACGCAGTCATACTCAAGGGCGTCCGCATCAGAGGGTATGAGATTTTACGACCTGAGGCGGCCCTTGGCTCTGAGTCCGCCGTGCTGCAAGTCGTGGGCATGAACTGGTTTCTTGTCATGATCACCGCTGCCTATGTGGGGATGGCATGCCAACTTGTCAGCGAGCTTGTTGCAGGAAAATACGCGAATGATCGTCCTGCTAATCACACCCCGGGTCGGTTGGCGGCCTCAGTCCGGGGATGCGGGGTTTTGATAGAGTCCCTCGCCGCTGAGTTGGACTCCGCTTCCGTTGAACCTGCCCACATGCAACAGCGCCTGCTCGATGCCCGGGCCGCCGTCGAGAGCGTCCTGAAAGTACTTGGGGCAGAGACCCCCGACTGCATGAATGGCGCGCAATTCATCGGGACCAGCCGATTGTCCTACCTGCGGGAGGCCATCTCTGGACTGACGTTCCATCCCCCGAGCCGGGACGAGCGGTTCGTCTCGGGCGGAATGGAGATCTAGCCGTGGAGACCGCAACAGCCGCTGATCAGATGCGTCACTGGAACCGTGAACACCTCAGTGCTGGCCGGGCTAGCATTAACGAGTTCTTCGGCGACGAGTTCGAGGTCGGATCTCACGGCAACGTCGTGACCACAGACCGGGGACGCAATCTAATCAACCTGGCTGGCTACGGGGTCAATCTCCTTGGCGGCCTCCACCCGCGCGTCAAGCCGCGTCCAAGACCAATTGGACCGGGCTGGGATGGCGAGCAGGGTGATCTGCGACAGCCTCCAGCCGGCCGCCGCACATGAGTTGGCTGGCACCTTTTTGAGCAGTGACCTCCAGAAGGTCCATTTTGCGAATTCTGGGGCGGAGGCCGTGGAGGCGGCAATCAAGCTTGCTCGTGCCCAGGGTGTCCGCCGGATGATTACGACGAAGGGAGGTTTTCACGGCAAGACCATCGGGGCGCTGAGCTTGACCAACAACCGCACATATCAGGACCCGTTCTTGCCACTCCTACCGGACGTGACGGTTGTCCCTTACGGCGATGCCACGGCTATCCGTTCGGAACTAGCGTCACGCGACGAACGTGCCGTGGTGTTCCTGGAGCCAATCCAGGGAGAGGCCGGAGTGAAGATCCCGCCGACCGGATACCTGGCTGAAGTCTCCAGCGCCTGCCGGGATTACGATGCGTTGTTGGTCATGGATGAGATCCAGACCGGCTTAGGCCGAACGGGGCGCATGTGGGCGCACGAAGCTGAAAATGGATGCCGCCCGGAAATAGTCCTCGTCGGCAAGGTTCTTTCCGGAGGGCTGGTTCCGGTCTCCGCCCTGGTAGCGACTTCAGAAGTCTATGCGCCCTTTGATCGCGACCCGTTCGTACACTCCTCGACATTTGCGGGGAACCCGCTGGCCATGGCAGCGGCCATCGAGACAATTCGTGTGATCCGTGACGATGACCTGCCAGCCCGCTGTGCGGCTGTGGGTGCGGACCTCCTTAACCGGCTGCATCCCTTGGTCCAACGGTTCCCCATGCACCTACAGGACTTGCGGGGGCGTGGTTGTCTGCTTGCCTTGGAACTGAATGACGAGGGGACGGCCGGTGAGCTGCTTCTCGGTCTTCTGGACCGTGGGATCCTAGTTAACCACTCACTTAACTCCGGCTCGGTGGTCCGGTTGACGCCGTCCGCGTACCTTGAGCCGTCGGAAGTTGGCCAGACTGTGGCGGCCATCACGAATGCCTGGAGGGTATCGAGGCCAATGGAGGAAACAGGGTATGAGGAATGTTCATGTCATTGCTGACGCACCGGTCGATGTCCACACGGCTTTTGCTGCGATCACTCGGTTCCAGGACTTCGGAAACTATGCGGATGTCATTGAACGCGTCACTGTGGATGGGGAGGCGCCCAACCGAACCAGCAGCTGGACGGTGAATTTTCGCCAGGGGAAGCTGTGCTGGACTGAACAGGACATCGTGGCAGCCGAATTGAGAACGATCGAATACTCCTTATTGGACGGCGACTTCGAGGTCTTCGAAGGTTCCTGGACTATCGCTGCCGTGGGGCAGATTGCCCGGATTACCTTCACATGTTCTTTCGACTTCGGCATCCCGAGCATGCAGCGCATGTTAGAGCCGATCGCTGGTCGGACCCTGACATCTTGTATCGAAGCGATCATCACCGGGGCTCTTTCGGGAGCACGAATCGTGGACTACCAATCCTGATGACGACCACAGAACTCCGCTCGTGAACGACTTAGTACAGACTGCAGAAAGGGACCACTATGGAATCAACACTTTATGCCACCTGCATTGGACCCCTGAGGGTTACGAGCACAGGAGAAGGGCAGAATGTCGTATTCCTCCACGGGTTGATGACCAATGGAACTGTGTGGACCGATGTCGTTGACCAAGTTGCCGCAGGGCGCGGTGCGTCGTCATAGAATTGCCTTTCGGGGCCCATGACAAGGCCATGGACCCGGATGCGGACCTCTCAGTGACTAGCGTGGCCGAGGCAGTGGCTGGCGTTTTAGCGCGGGCATGTCCAAATGGCTACTGGATCGTGGCCAGCGACACCGGGGGAGTGGTTGCCCAGCTTATGCTGTGCGACCACTCTGGTGGTATCCGCGGAGCGCTTTTACTGCCGTGCGATCTCTATGATAACTTCCTGCCAATTGCACTGCGGTATCTGCAATGGGTGGCCCCCGTTCCAGGAGCCATGCTCTTGGTCAGGTTTGTCTTGGAGATACGGTTGATTAGGTCGTTGCCCATTGCTTTCGGCTGGCTGACCAGGAGCGGACTGAGTCCGGAGTTGGTGCGCCAGACCATCGATCCACTGAAGGACGCGGGCATCCGCCGTGACCTCGTGAAGCTCCTCCGGGCAATCGAACCAGACATCACAAGGAGGGCTGCTTCGCTCCTGCCACAAACCACAGTCCCTGTTCGCTTCCTCTGGGCCACCGATGATCGGCTGTTCCCGGTCCGGATGGCTCGCAAGTTGTCAGACGCAATGGGGCCCATGAGCACATGGACCGAGGTTGACGAGAGCTACTCTTTCATACAGATTGACCGGCCTGATGCTGTGACGGACGGCATTGACAAAATGGCCGGGCTCGGTCTTCGGAGGAACGAAGCTTCACAGTGAGACTGCCTACCGACCGGTAAGATCGGCTGAAGGAATATGGCGCATTTCCGTCATGCCGCAGCTGTCTAACTGTTGGAGGAGCAACCGTGGTCAAGCGCCAGCAACGTGGTCTGGCACGCATGGAATCGATACTCGATGCTGCTCGGACCGTGATCAATGAGCTCGGCTGGGGAAAGACCACCACTAATGGGATCGCCGCTGCTGCGGGGATCTCCCCAGGCAGCTTCTACCAGTACTTCCGCAATAAGGACGACATCGCCGAAGCTCTCATCAAGCAGGCGTTGACTCAATTGAAGGCGGCGCATGAAGCCAGTCGCCAAGAGATCGGCGATGCCTCTCTGGAGTTGCCAGACGCCCTTGACGCTGCCCTTGGCCCGCTCATTGACTTCAATGAGCGCCACCCTTGGTTTTCATCCCTGCTTCGGACTCTAGATCCTCTTACGCCGGTGGCAGCTCTGGTCGTCGAGCTGGAGGCTAAAATGGTTGAGGCCGTGGCGTTGAGCCTTAGCGCTCGCAACATACTCCAACCCGATGAGACCGTGACGGTCGCCCATGGGCTGCTCAGCATCTTTCGGGGATTCTATTCCTACGCCGATCCGTCAGAGCGACCCGCTGACCTGGGTGAGATGCGATTCGCGATGCTCGCTTATCTTCAAGCCCACATGGACACCAGCAGCCCTGCAGACACCAGGTGGAAGTGATTCTTGTGGAGTGATGTTGGCCGGGAAAGCGGTGTCCCTATGGTCTGAGTCAAGCTGCGAGAGTGGCTGACTCAGTCGCAGGAGTGGGTGCTGGTGGCTGGTAGTGAGTGCCGTCGCGGGGCATCGCGCAGATGACGTTGCAGCACCGGTGTGTCAGCCAGATCACCGCGGTGTTGCGGCGTTTGCCCTCTGCGCGTTTGCGATCGTAGTAAGCCTTGGAGATTGGGTAGTGGTTTGAGGCGACCCAGGCTGAGTCGAATAGTGTGTTCTTGAGTCGCTCGCTGTCTGATCGGGCGGGAATCTCGCCTCGGCTCGAGGTGCCGTATCTTCGTGTGTCCAGTGCGATGCTGGCACAGGCCGCGTGATGGCCCGCGGTCTCGAAGGCGGTGCCGTCGCTGATGTTTAGGAGGATCTAGTTTGCGGTCTTGGTGCCAACCCCGGCATGCTCATCAAGACCGAGGCGAGAGGAAAGTCCTCCTGCAGGGCCTCAACTTCCCGAGCCATGCTCGCCCACTGCTGCTTGTGTTCCTCGAGCTGGCCAGCCAATCTGGGGATCACAAGCTCCGCTGTGGCAGTCGCAGGAACGACCACGGTCTGCTCGCCCAGTGCCGTGAAGATCCGGTCCACAAGATTCTCGGGGACGCGGCGGGCGTGGGAACGACCGAACCGCAGCACTTTCCGTATGCCAGTATGTTTGAAGCCGCTCAGGTCACCGAACTTGATCAGCAACTCCAACACTATCCCCGGCGAGAGGCTGCCGCTGGCGAAGGTTCTCTCCGGGGCAGGATGAATCTGGATCAGCAATGATCGGATCCTGTTGAGGGCTCTGGTGGTCTTGTGAGCGAGGTCCTCACCGAAACCGGCCAGGACCTTCAGCGCGGAGGGAATCTCACTGTCTCGGTCGACCTGGCGAAGCGTGTGGGGCAAGGTGCGTGCGGTCTCAGCGATGATGAACGCATCGCGCGCGTTGGTTTTTGAACGGTCCGGGTGCAGGTCCGCGGCCTTCCGCATTGCAAGTCCAGGCAGATAGGCAATGGTGCAGCACGCATCACGTGTCACCGCGATCGGCAGCGTACCAATGGTGTTGGGCTGATCGATGACCGTGAGCACTTCACCTTGGTCCTGGAGGCTTGTGAATAGCTCGCGTAGCTTGGCCTCGTCCTGTGGCAATGGCTTGTCGAATAGGCGGTTCCCGTCGGAGTCGTGCGCGCAGGCGTCGTGGCCCGTTTGTCCGACGTCGAGGCCGATCTCCACGGCGTATCTCGTAGGCATCTCGACACGTCCATCCAGGAGCATCGTTCCTGGACGCAGTTTGGCACCCGATGCCGACACCTACGCTACGAACAGACCTCAGACAAGCTGGCCATATACCTATCAGCGGTCAACGCGTGTCTCTCGACCGGGTGACAACGCGCCCGGACCATGAATGGCAGGGCAGTGAAGCCGTACCTGGTCGAGCGACCGGAACCCCGTCCATCAAGGGGGCTCACAAGGTAACGGGAGCGTTGAGAGCACCGAGGATGTCCTGTATGCCGACCACCTCCGTCCGCGCGGGCAAGACTACGTCTGCGAAGTCTGACCCGCGAGATCAGATGGTCTCGGTAACGTCCTCGGCGTTGAAGCGCGGGTTGCGCGCGTACTCCGGCTCGACCGGGGTGCCCAGGTTGACCACCACAATGGAGTGCTTGCCGGTGCCCTCGAAGAACTCCTTGTCCACACCGGCGGGGTCGAAGCCGGTCATGGGGCCGGCGGCCAGGCCCGCGGTGCGGGCGGCGATGATGAAGTAACCCACCTGGATGTGGGAGTTGGCCTTGCCGCTGGTGATGCGCATGTCGTCGTTCTCGTCGTACATGCCCTTCATGTGCGGGGCGGCCGGCAGGAACTCGGGGAAGTGCTCGTGCCAGTTCTCGTCGTAGGACAGGATGGCGGTCAACGGAGCGTTGCGGGTCTTCTCCTGGTTGCCGCGGCTCATGTGCTTGACCAGGCGCTCGCGGGCCTCCGGGGACTCGACCCAGGTGATGCGCATGGGCTGAGAGTTGAACGCGGTGGGGCCCATCTTGGTGAGTTCGTAGATGGTGCGCTTCTGCTCATCGGTCACGGGGGCGTCCGTGAAGTGGCTCGCGGTGCGGGCATCGCAGAACAAGCGATCCACGGCGTCCTGGTCAATGGCCACGGTCAGGTCAGCGGTTGCGGTCTCAGTCATCAAGCGTCCTCTCGTCGTTCTCCCGGTCCGCACCCACGCCGATGACGCACGCGCACCTTCCGAGAAATTGTTTCGTCGGAAAGTATAACGAGACAAACACCCGATGTAGTCCCGATGTAAGGAAAGTAACGTCCTTACCTGGACTGATGACCATGCAGCTGTTTGTGACAAGGCACGCCGCCACGGGTTTCCGGTGGTCACGGGCAGGGTCTAGTTTGGTCCAGTGACTTCTGTCTTCATCCCCGGCATGCTGACCGGACTGGCCCTCATCGTGGCGATCGGTGCTCAGAACGCGTTCGTCCTGCGGCAGGGAATCCGACGTCAGCACGTGTGGGCCGTGGTGCTCATCTGCATCGCCTCGGACGTGTTCCTGATTTCCGTGGGAACCGCGGGGATTGGGTTCCTCATTGAACGCGTGCCGTGGTTGCTTGAAATCTTCCGCTGGGGTGGGGTGATCTACCTGGTGGGCTTCGCGATTCAATCGTTCCGTTCGGCCATGAAACCGCAGGGTCTGCAGGCAGCGGAAGAGGGTGGTGGCTCCCTCAAATCCGTAGTGCTCACGACGCTGGCCCTGACCTGGCTGAACCCCCACGTGTACCTGGACACCGTAATCATGCTGGGCAACCTGGCCAATCAACAGGGCGATCAACGATGGGTCTTCGCAGCAGGAGCCATCATGGGGTCCGTCATCTGGTTCATCGCACTGGGTGCGGCGCCAAAGCGCTCTCGCGGGTCTTGAATACCCCGCTGACCTGGCGCATTGTGGACATCATGGTGGGCGTGGTCATGCTGACCATTGCCCTAAAGCTGGCGCTGAGCCCGGCGGTCTAATCATCGGGACTGGGCCACGGGGTCAAACTTTCCCCTTCTGCGGTTGTCGAGGCGCAGTACTCAGTCATCCCGATTCCGCCGCACGGCGGCACGGGCAGCCTCACGGTTCACGGCACTGATAGCTGACAGGGGAATGCCCGCGGGGCAGACCTCTGCGCATTCGCCGTAGACCGAGCACGGGCCGAACTCTTCCTCGGCGGACTCCACCACGCCGCGGGCACGTCGTCCGCGCTCCGGCTTGCCCTGGGGAAGCGTGGCCAGGTGAGTGAGCAACGAGCCGGTGAACAAGTGCGACGACCCGTTCGGGCAGGCTGCAATGCACGCGCCGCAGCCGATGCACGCCGAGAAATCCAGGGCTCGCTCCGCCATGTCGAACGGGATCTGGCGGGTGTCCGCATCCGGGGCCGTGCCGGCGTCCACGGATACGAATCCGCCCGAAGCCACCACACGGTCCATCGCGGAACGGTCCACCACCAGGTCACGAACCACCGGGAAAGCTGAAGACCTGAACGGCTCCATCCGAATATGAGCGCCGTCCGAGAATGACCTCAGGTGCTGACGACACATGGGTGTGTGCGGCTCCGGCCCGTGCGGGACGCCGTCCACCGTGATGCCGCACGTTCCGCAGATGCCCTCGCGACAATCGGTATCGAAGGCAATCGGGTCATCCCCGGCTTCGACCAGCTGCGCGTTGAGTCGATCCAGCAGCTCGGGCAGGGACATCTCCGCCGCGGCGTCATCCACGGTGTACGTGACGAATTCCCCGGCGTCTTCATCGGATGCTTGGCGCCATACCTCAATGGTCAGTTTCACGGTCGGTCTCCTCACACGTGACAACGAATCGCAATCTCTCACGAACCGCCATCACTTGTAGTTCCTGGTCTGCAGCGGAACTGTCTCGAACGACAGTGGTTCCGCGTGCCGTATGGGCGTGCCCGGGTGCTCGGGCGTGCCGGGCACGTGCTCCCACGCGGATACGAACGCCCAGTTCTCGTCATCGCGCTGCGCTTCGCCGCCTTCGGTCTGGTGATCCTCACGGAAGTGCGCGCCGCAGGACTCGTCGCGGTCCAAGGCATCCAGCACATGAGTTCGGCCATTTCCAGATAGTCGGCCACGCGACCCGCGCGCTCGAGTTCCTGGTTCAGCTGCCGCCCCGTTCCCGGAACTCGCAAGTCATTCCAAAATTCCGAACGCAAGGAGCGGATCTCGTTGAGGGCAGTTTCCAATCCGGACACCGTCCGGGACACTCCACAACCCGTGTACAAAATGTCGCCGAGTCGCCGGTGGAAGTCGTCTGCACCGCGGGTTCCACCGATGGACAGCAGCTGCTCCGTGCGGGCCTTGACGTCGTTGATCGTGGCGCGTACGGCGTCGTCGTCAAGCGACAGGGGAGCGGTCCCGAGGTGCGAAGCCAGGAAGTTGGGGACGGAGAACGGCAGGGTGAACCAGCCATCCACGCACGCCGAGAGCAGTGAGTTGGCGCCCAACCGGTTGCGCGTGATAGCCCCATCCGGCCTCGCCACCCACGAACAAGCCGGGTACTGAGGTCATCATGTCGTAGTCGCTCCACAGCCCACCCATCGCGAAGTGCGCGCCCGGAGCGATGCGCATGGGCTGGGTGTAGGGGTCCTCACCTGTTGCATCGAAATACATGGAGAACAGGTTTCCGTAGCGCTCCTTGATGGTCGGCTTGCCCAGCCGTTCCATGGCGTCTCGGAAATCCAAGTACACGCTGTTCTTAAGCGGGCCCACGCCGTGGCCCGCCTCGATCTGTTCGCGCGCCGCCCGAGAGGAGATGTCTCGCGGGGACAGGTTGCCGTACGCGGGGTACTTGCGCTCCAGGTAGTAGTCGCGCTCGTCCTCGGGAATCTCGTTGGGTGGGCGGTCGTCACCGGCCCGCGCCGGAACCCAGATGCGTCCGTCATTACGCAGCGACTCACTCATCAGCGTGGTTTTGGACTGCCAGTGCGAGCTCACGGGCAACGCTGTCGGGTGGAACTGGATGAAGGACGGCGAGGCGAAATACGCCCCGCGCTTGTGCGCCCGCCATGCCGCGGTCACGTTGGAATTGTGCGCGAGGGTGGAGCGGAAATACACGTTGCCGTAGCCGCCTGTGCACAGCACCACGGCGTGCGCGGTCTCCGCCTCGATCTCGCCGGTGTACAGATTGCGGCACACCACGCCCTGCGCGCGGCCGTCCTTGACGACCAGATCCAGCATCTCGCGGTGCGTTCGCAGGCTCACGGTGCCGGTGCTCACCTGGCGTTGCAGCGCCCTGGACGCCGCCACCTGCAGCTGCTGTCCGGTCTGCCCGCGCGTGTAATAGGTGCGCGAGACCTGCACGCCGCCGAACGATCGGGTGCGCAGCTCGCCGCCGTACTCGCGGGCGAACGGCACAGCGATCGCGTCCATGTGTTGATCACGCGCACGGATTCCTCACCCAGCCGGAAGCAGTCCGCTTCCGCCCGCGGAAATCCCCGCCCTTCACGGTGTCCTTGACGAACCGCTCGAGCGAATCGTTGTCCACCTTCTTCGCGCGGGCCGCGTTGATACCACCCTGGGCGGCCACCGAGTGGGCGCGGCGGGCGGCGTCGTGGAAGGTATAAACGACGACGTCGTACCCCAGCTCCCCGAGCGCGGCAGCACATCCTGCCCCGGCCAGTCCCGTACCCACCACAATCACGCGGAACTTGCGCCGGTTCAGCGGGCTGACCAGTTTGTAATCGAGTTTCCGCCGGGCCCAGGCGGTGGCCGGATCGCCTCGGGGATTCGGCCGTCCAGGGGCTCGGATGCGCGTTCGGTCAACGGGGAGCTCATGAAATCAGTCCTGTCAGAACAGCCACGGGAATGGTGATGTTGCCCAGGGCGACCAGCAGGGCCACCAGCAGGGCCACGGCGGACAAAATGTTGCGTGCCTTGGATCCCACACCGACACCCATGTCGTACACCGCGCTGACCAGGCCGTGCAGAAGGTGCAGGGCCAGGGCCACCATGGCCGCGATGTAGATCAGGGACGCCGGCCAGCGGCTGAATGAGTCCACCAGGTTGGAGTACGCGTGGGATGTCTCGTGGGTGGCCGCTTGGAAACCGTCCGGGGCCGCGGGGGAGGTGCCCGTGGTGAGGTCCAGGACGTGGAAGATCACGAACAACAGCAACACCACGCCGGTGACGAGCATGGATCGGCCGGCAAACACGGAAAGGCCCAGACCGCGGCGTCGGCGAATGCTGGGCGCCGGGCACCCCGCGAGCCCGCCGAGCCCGAGATTTCAGGATGAGGGCGCACACGATGTGCGCGATCACGCTGACCACCAGCACCACGCGCAGGATCCAGAGCAGACCCTCGTAGGGGAGCACGGGGTAGAACGCGTTGCGCAACCAGTGCGCGTAAGAGTTGAAGGACTCGGGGCCCTGATAGACCTTGAGATTGCCGATCATGTGGACCAGGACATAGGCCGAGAACATCAGGCCGGTAATGGCCATGATGTATTTGGCAGCCACGGATGAAAACCGGCTGCGGTGACCGGCGCGCGTAACGGGCGCAGATCCACTCGGACGTACGGGGGCGGGTGCTGACATGGCGGCTCCAGCTTCGTAGACGGAAGCTACGGACGCAGCCCCCGGCGACCTCTGACCTCAGTTTATCCGGGGTGTCCTCAGCATTGGGGGTATGGCGCGCTATACCTACTCATGGTTTCGTGAGTGACAATGGGTGGTGTGAGTGCCGAACGAATTGCGCCTGACGGCCCCACTGAGGCTTCTGGCGGCGACCAATGCCCGGTGACGGGGCGGAGCGACAGCCAGGTCATGGATCAACGAAAAGCCACCGATGGCGAATGGGCCACCGGTATCCCCATCGAGCGGGTGGGCAATGGCTGGCGCATCAGCTCTTTGGATCTGGCACGTCAGGTACTGCGGAGCCAGACGACTTTGCAGGCGGGATTCCGCGCTGAACAAGTGCGCGCCGGACTGCGCAAGTCACGCCATCCCGTCCTGTTCTCGGACGGCCCGGAGCACCGCGAGCAGCGCTCCATGATCGCTCGCTTCTTCGCGCCCACCACCGTGGACACCACTTACCGCGAGCTCATGGACCGGTACGCCAAGGAAACGTTGGCCGAGCTGGAGCGCACCGGATCACTGGACTTGGGCGAGGCCGCCATGGGATATTCCGTGCGCGTGGCCGCCCACATCGTGGGCCTGGACGGCACCGATCCTGACGCCATGGGGCGACGCCTCATGAAACTTTTCGCCAACGACGCCGATCCCACCGAGACACCCCGCAACGCTGTGCACAAGGTGTGGTTCACGATTCGCTCGTCCCTGAACAGTCTGCCGGTTGCCACGTTCACGTGGTACGACGTCCGCCCGGCGGTCAAGTCCCGCAAGAAGGAACGCCGCGAGGACGTGATCTCGCACTTGCTCGATCAGAACTACACGCTCGCGGAGATCGCGACCGAGTGCCTCACCTACGCCGCCGCGGGAATGGTCACCACTCGGGAATTCATTGCCATGGCGGTGTGGCACATGCTCGACAACCAGCCGTTGCTGGAGCGCTTCAAGGTGGCGGGCAAGGGCGAACGGTACGCGATTCTGCACGACATCCTCCGCCTGGAACCGGTGGTGGGTCTGATCTACCGGCGCGCTACCGAGGACATCGAACTCGAACACGATGGTCAGAGCTACACGATTCCCGCCGGCGACATGATCACGATGTCCGTCAAGGACACCAACGTGGACCCCGAGGTCTTCAAGCAACCCCGGGAAGTCTGCCCCGAGCGGAAGCTTCCACGCGGGGCTCGCCCCGAAGGCGCGGCTTTCGGCGACGGCGCTCACCGCTGCCCGGGTCATTTCGTCGCCATCCAGGAGACGGACGTGTTCCTGCGCGAGTTGTTCAGCCGCGGGATCGAGCAACTGGCCGCACCGGAGCTGTTCACCGATGCGTTGATTGCCGGATACCGGGTGGAGGGGTTGCGAGTTGGGCTCGCCTCAGCCGGTCAGAGCGGTGTGCTGAAATAGGGGCATGAAAAAGTACTCCTCCTACACGCAGAGCGGCACCGGCCGGCCCGTGGAGGAGTTCACCGCATCCAAGTCCCTCCAGGGGTTCTTGAACAACGCCATTGAGCGTGCGGAAGAGGTCAACCCTCGGTTTGCCGAGCTGTGGCGAGAGATCGCCCGCGTGGCCAACGGCGGCAAGGGTGTGCGCCCGCAGCTGCTGCACATGGCCACCCATTCCTATCCGGCCCGTCCCGTGCACCCGGTCATCAATGCCGTGGGTGCCGGATTCGAGCTGCTCCACACGGCCCTGCTCATCCACGATGACGTGATTGACCAGGACGAATTGCGCCGCCATCAACTCACGGTCAATGCTGCGGCGGAACGGCGCGCGGCGACCCGCATGGCGTTGGCGCCCGAGCGACGTCGGCGGGGGGATCCGAACACGCGAAACAGTACGGGCGCAGTGTAGGAATTCTGGCCGGTGACCTGGCGCTCACGGGTGCGTACCGGCTGATTGCCACGTCTCACGCGCCGGAATCGCGGTTGCTGCGGTTGCTCGCGATCCTGGACGAGGCCGTGTTCCGATCCGCGGCCGGAGAATTCCTGGCTGTCGAACACGCTCTGCCCGGGCTGACCGTGTCCAATCAGGAGATCTTGCTGGCCACGCGCTTGAAGACCTCCGCCTATTCGTTCGAAGCCCCACTCACAGCCGGTGCCGTGCTGGGCGGCGCTCCCGTGGCGGACGTCAAGGCCCTCAGCAGTATCGGCCGCGCTATGGGCACCGCCTACCAGCTCGTGGACGACGTCCTGGGGGTGTTCGGTGACCCCGAGCAGACCGGAAAATCGGCCCAGTCCGACCTGCGCGAAGGCAAGCGCACCATGCTCATCTCGCTCGCGGAGCACGGGCCGTACGGCCCCAAGCTGCGGGAGATTCTGGACCGGGCCGCACTCGAGGGCCTCAGCGACGACGACGCCCACACCGCCAAGGACTTGCTGGAACGGTGTGGTGCGCGCGCAGGTGTGGAGCGGATGGCCGAGCAGGCCGCCCAGCGGGCCAAGGGATTGTTGGAGGACTCCGAGCTTCCGGCCACCCTGGTGGAACAGCTGACGGAGACCACCGACGAGATAGTGCGGCGGACCCAGTAGGTCCACCGCACTATGCACTGCCGCCGGAAGTCAGGCCCGGCCGGTATCCGAGAGGTTACATCCGCAAGAAGGCGCTGGTCGGGTCCTCCACGGCGTCGGCGACGAAGCGCAGGAATCCGCCCGCGGAACCGCCGTCGCACACGCGGTGATCGAAGGCCAGAGTCAGGGTGGTGACCTTGCGGACCGCGAGTTCACCGTTGACGACCCACGCTTGTCGATGATGCGGCCGATACCCAGGATGCCCACCTCGGGGTGGTTGATGATGGGCGTGGCACCGTCCGTGCCGAACACGCCGTAGTTGTTCAGCGTGAACGTGCTTCCGGACAGTTCCGACGGGCTGGCCTTGCCGGAGCGAGCCACCTCGATGACCTCGCGCATGCGCTGATTGAGTTCCACGGTGCTGAGCTGATCCGCGTTACGCAGGTTGGGAACCAACAGGCCGCGCTCGGATTCCACGGCCAGGCCCAGGTTCACGCCGTCGAACCGCAGGATCGAACGGGTGCCGTCCTCGTGGGTTTCGATCCGTGAGCACAACTGCGGGTACGCGCGCAGCCCGGCCAGCGTGAAGCGGGCCAGCAGCGCCAGCAGACTCGGCGCGTTCTCCGGGTCCTTGGCCTTGTAGCTCGCGCGCAGATTCAGTAGCTCGGTCGCGTCCACGTCCACCCAGATGGTGGCCTCGGGAATCTCGGTGCGCGAGCGCGACATGGCCTCGGAAATCGCCTTGCGCACGCCCTTCACGGGTTCGCGCTGGGCCACGGCCAGGCCGGTTCGCGAGTCCACATCCTGCCCGTGCGTGCCGCCGGCATTCGACGACGACGACGTCGCTGCCGGTGCCGCGCCGCCCTGTCGGAAGCGAGTGGCCGGG
>NZ_AJXN01000100.1 GCF_000286355.1 Kocuria atrinae C3-8
CGGCCTGGGCCACGGTGAGGTGTTGATCGCGTACGGAGCGGACGATGACCAGATGTCGTGTTGTGCTTCCCATTGACCATCGTCACTGTCCCGAGGGTGTCAATGATGTCCCGACTCACCTGTCATCGATCACGGGCCGGTTTGTGTCAATGATGTCCCGGCTCACCTGTCAACGGTCATGGGGTGGTTGCCAACGCCAGGACTGTCAACGATGTCCTGACTCTAGACACAGTTTCATAGCCGAGTAGTCCAGCCCGGTCTCTTCGACAACGGGCCGGATGACCGCGTCGACGAGAGCATCACGAATCTTGTTCTTCGTCATGCCGGGCTGATGCTGGGTGGATACCACCACGGTGTCGACAGTCCTGGGTACAGCGCCGTCGTAGCCGAGCGTGACCTGGGTCTTGCCGTCGGGTCGCAGGAACGGCAATTGTCCCGATTTGCGCACCGTCGTGAGACGTTCGGCCAACCGGTGTGCGGTCCGGATCGCCATGGGCATCAACTCGGGGGTCTCGTTCGTGGCATAGCCGAACATGATGCCCTGATCTCCTGCGCCCTGTTGGTCGAGAAGATGCGAGGCGGTGCCGTCGCGCACTTCTTCTGAGTTGCTGACGCCGTCGCCGATCTCCTGCGACTGTTCTCCGATGGACACTGTCATGCCGCAGGAATCACCGTCGAAGCCCATCTCGCTGGAGGTGAAGCCGATCTCGTTGATGACGCGGCGGGCGATGGCAGCGATATCCGCATAGCCGCTGGTGCGGATCTCCCCGGCAACGTGGACCAGACCGGTGGTGACGAGTGTTTCTACAGCGGTGCGCGCGTGGGAGTCTTGGGCGATGAGGGCGTCAAGGATGCTGTCGCTGATCTGGTCGCAGATCTTGTCGGGATGACCTTCAGTCACCGATTCCGACGTGAATAGCTGTAGCGTCATGGTCTGTTCCTTTTCTCAGGTGATTTCGCGGTCGGGACGTCGGTGGGGGCACAGCTCGCGGGCGCCCCCACGACGGTGATTTCTTAGTGGGGCGCGGCTTTCAATGCGGGAGCCTTGCGCAGAAGCCCGGCCAGTCCGGCCAGAGCGATCACGCATGCTCCGATGACGATGAGGAGCACGGCCCGGTAGCCGTCCGTGCCCGAGGACGAGAGCGCGGTCATGGTCGTGTAGATGCTGCCCAGGACCGTTACCGAGAGCAGGCTGCCGAACTCGTAGGACACTTCCTCAACGGCGGAGGCCATGCCTGCTCGTTCGGGGGCGACGTTGGTGATGATCGTCGAGGACGCCACGGTAATCAGCACGCCGATGCCGGCACCGGCGATGAACAGGCTCAGCCCCAGCCAGGTGATGTGGGCGTTCAGCGTCAGTGTCGCCAGCCCGTACCCAATACCGGCCAGAACAGTCGCGACCAGAAGGAGGGTTCGAGGGCCGATGCGGGTTAGAAGTGAACCGCTGGCCAGGGAGGTGATCGTCGCGCCAACGGCGATGCAGCCCACGAGCAGGCCTGCCTGGAGCGGGGTGAACCCGGCCGCAGTCTGGAAGTAGAGTGATGTCACCGCTCCGATTCCGGCGAAGACGAAGGTGCTCAGCCCTGCGGCGAGGACACCTGCGGACACGGCGACATTGCGGAAGATGCCGAAGTCGAGCAGTGGGATGTCCAGGCGGCGCTGACGAGTGACGAACAGCGCGAAGCCGACCGCCGCAGCTGCCAAAGAGATCGCGATGATCGTGACGGATGGGTCGGGTGAAGCGATGTCTTTGATCGCCGCGACAAGTCCCGTCAGACCCACGAGTGCCCAGATGGAGGACACCAGATCCCAGGGCACGCCTGATCCTTCGACGGCTTTCGGGGCGAAGACCACGGTCAGGATGAAGGTCACGATCACGATCGGCACGTTGATCAGGAATACCGACCCCCACCAGAACCACTCGAGTAGAAGCCCACCTACGAGGGGTCCGAAGGCGATTCCACCGATGGACACGCTCGACCAGACGGCGATGGCGATGTTGCGTTCGCGTTCGTCGTAGAAGGTGATGCGAATGATCGCGAGGGTTGCAGGGAGCATGAGGGCTGCGCCAACTGCGAGCAGGCGCGGGAGAAGATGAGGATGCCCGGCGTCGGCGAGAATGCTGCGACGAGCGAGGCCAACCCGAACAGGGCGATCCCAATGAGGAACACCCGCTTGTGGCCGTATCGATCTCCCAGGGTACCGGTGCCTAACAACAGGCCGGTCATGACCAGCGGATACATGTTGATGATCCACAGTGATTCGCTCGTGCTCGCTCCCAGGGCGTCCTCAAGCACGGGGACGGCGATGTAGAGGATCGATGTGTCGATCGTGGCGAGGAGGAGGCCCAGGGAGACGGCTGTGAGGACGATCCATCGACCCCGCTCTGCGCGGACCTCCGAGGGAGCGCGGCTTTCGGTGCCGAGGGTCTCGGATGGTGTGTTGGCGTTGTCGTGATTCATCCGGTGTGCTTTCTTTGGTCCCATTCGTTCTTCAGCATCGCGAAGGTGAACTCGTCGCCCCATTCGCCCTTGAAGATCTCCAGTTCACGGAAGTGAGCTTCTTTGCGCAGGCCCAGTCTTTCCATGAGCTGGGCGGAGGCGTCGTTTCTTGGATCGCACCGACCGATGATCCGATGCAGGTTCAAGGTTTCGAACCCCAGGCGGAGCATTTCGATGGCGGCCTCCGAAGCGAGTCCCTTGCCGTGATAGTCAGGGTGGAAGACGTACCCGAACTCGCCTTGCGAGTTTTCACGGCTGAGGAGCGTGAGCAGTACGTAGCCGATGACGGTGCCGTTGTAGTCGACCGCCAGCAGTAGCGTGTCCCCGTCCTTGTCGAGCTTCGTCTGGGTCACTCGTTTGGCGAGTTCCTCTGCATTGTTCTCAGGCGTGCGGGGCTCGTTGAAGAGATACCGGGCGACGTCCTCGCGGGATTCGAAGTCGAACATATCGTCTTCGTCTACGGGCGTAAATGGTCTGATGATGAGTCGCGAGGTGACAATGGGCTGATCGAGCTGGAACATTATTTTCTCCTTCTGCAGCACGTGTGTGCGGTCATGGTCAATGCGACGCCGCCGGTGGTGTCCGGCCGGTCGCGGTAGGGGTCGAGCAAATCCGAGATTCGGTGCCGGTGCCCGGCGACGAACACGTCACGGATCCTGGCTGCGTCGGCGATATCGGTCAGGGGGTCGCCGTCAATGATGAGCATGTCGGCATGTGCCCCGACGGTGAGTTCTCCGAGGAGTTTGCTAGCTCCGAGGGCTTTGGCCGCGTTCACCGTTCCGGTACGCAGCGCGTCTACCGGTGTGAAGCCGTGGCGAACAAGTGCCCTGAGATTGGTGTGAATACTGACTCCGAGGTCGTCCAAAGGGGCATCAGTGCCGAGCACGACGAGACCGCCGGCTTCGTGGACCGAACGCAGCAGATCTACGTCGCCGCGGGTCCACGCCAGGTTGATGGGGTCAGGTTCCGTTGAAGCTTGTTCGGCTTTTTCCTGAAGACGTTGATAGTCCCACCAGGGGTAGAGCACGCGGGTGCGTTCATCGTCGACTAGGTCGCGGGAGTCCGCGTGGACTTCTGCGGCGAACAGCAGTGTCGACGACACCCAGAAGTCTCCGCCGGAGAGCAAGGAGACGGTGTCGGCGGAGGTGAGCCCTTCGGCGGCGCTGAGGGTTCGGGAGTAGCCAAGTCGGTTCCCGCCGCCGGTGTGCTCCATTCCATGCAGGCCCGAGGAGACAGCCGGGTAGACGTAGTGTGACATGACGGGGATTCCGTGTGCTGCGAGCCCGTCGACCAGTCGGCGCTCGAGGGCGACGGGGAGGCGCTGGTAGGACTTCACGCAGCTGTAGCCGAGGGCGAGGATGCGTTCGATTTCCCGGTCGAGCTGTTCGTCAGAGGTCACGCACCGCATGAACCCGAACGAGCAACGGTTGCCGTCGAGCGGCTCGCCGTTGTTGAGGAACCGCGGGCCGATGCCTGTGCCGGAGTGGGCGGCTTCGCGGATTTCGCGTGCTTCGTAGGCGAGGTCACCGGCCGACCGGCTGGTGGTCACACCGTAGGACAGCCACAGGCGTCCTTGCCGATTGCCCCAGGCCCTGCCTCGCATGTGCCAGTGGTTGTGCATGTCGATCAACCCCGGCATGACCGTGTACGACGAAGCGTCCACGTCTGCTGCCTGGGCGTCATCGGCAGGCCGGATGTCGGCGATGGTACCGTCTTCGATCGTGATATCGACGTTGTGCTGGTAGTCGTCGTCCACCCCGTTCCAAAGTTTCCCGGCACGCAGTGTGAATCGCTCGGGTCGTGCCTGCCGCTGATAGTCCAAGGACGGGCGAACTCCGGCCGAGGCATTCAGAAGATGGAACGTCCCCAGGGAAAGGAATGCAACCTCTCCAGAGGTGGATCCGGTGATACCGTCGGCGATCGCATCAGACGCGACGGTAGCCTTTGCGGTGATCTTCCCGGACTGGTCGATCGGCGCGCGGTGCAGCCTGCTTTCGCAGACGGCGAAGAGCTCAGTTCCGTCGGCGGCCCAGACGGGGCCGTCGTGGTTACGTGTGGCAATCGACAGGCCCGCCGAGAATGGCCGGGTGAACGTTTCACTGGTGGCGAGGTCGAGGACGAGTACCTCGTTGAGTCCGCTGTCAGTGCGTGAGGAGGCTGGTTGGTGCACGGCCATGGCGATTTTCGTGGAATCGGGCGACCAGGTCACCTTTCCGGGCGTGTCGTACCCAGTGAGAACTTCCGTGACTGTGCCAGAGGCAAGGTCAAGCCGATGCGTACCACCGGCCTCATCGTGGAATACCACCGATGCGCCATCCGGGGACACCGACGGAAGGAGCGCACCGTTGGCTTCGAATGTCAACTGCGTGTCCGTGCGGGAGGCGAGATCGTGGCGCCACAGATTGACGATGCCGCTGCGGTCGCTGGTGTAGATGATCGCTGAGCCATCAGGCTCCCAGGAGGGATCGGCGTTGAAGTAATCGTCATCCGTAACCTTGCTCGTGTCACCAGAGCGATCGGTCAGCCACAAAGCGTTGAGCGCACGGAAACAGATTCGGGTGCCGTCCGGGGACAGTGCTGCTCCGGTCAGACCGAGTGCTGCACCGTGTGCCTCTAAGTCCAGCCGGGGAGCGATTACTGCAGGAGC
This sequence comes from Kocuria atrinae C3-8, assembly GCF_000286355.1. Taxonomy (GTDB): domain Bacteria; phylum Actinomycetota; class Actinomycetes; order Actinomycetales; family Micrococcaceae; genus Kocuria; species Kocuria atrinae_A. The sequence goes on from NZ_AJXN01000100.1 coordinate 5,149, forward strand.
TGCCGCCGCTGTCAGGGTGACGTCAAATGGCACAGCGGACGTCTGTGACCCGTCCAAAGTGCGGCGGCGGATCTCCCCGTTCGTGGCGTACATGAACTCCGTGTCCGAGGTCCACGCCGCTGGTAGGGGCGCGGGCTCTTCGTCCTCGGGGTCGGTCAAGCGTCGTCCGTCATGCTCGAGCCAGGCCTGCGGAGTATTCGTGACGACGTATATCAGCGCCCCGGACGGCGAATACGACAGCCCCCGAACCGTGTGACCCTCCTCGACCGTGCGTAGGGTCTCGATGGTGCCGGTCTTGATGTGGAGCCGTTCGATGCGAATGTCGTCGGCTACAAAGACGACATGCTTCCCGTCGGGATGCCACCGTGGCGAGTGATACGACCAATCATCGTCGCTACCGACGAGGACACGGCGCTCTCCGCCTCGGATTCCGATGCGGCTGACGGTGCTGGTGCCTCCGGCGTCGGAAATGAACACGATATCTTTGCCGTTCGGTGACACGTGCGGATCTTGGTCGTCCTCGGTTCCCGTCGTCAGGCGAGAGACCGTGTCAGTGCGCAGGTCCAGCGCGCATAGATCGTAGGTGCCGTGCCGGAACGATTGGAACACGACGGTGCGCCCATTCGGCGTCAGGCTCGGCCAGGTAGCGTCTTCGACATCATCGGTGAGGCGGCGTGCCTTCCCACCTCGGGCCGGGAGATGCCACAGCACATTGCCGACGTCAATGATCGTGACTTTGCCTCCAGGATGCGTGGTCAGCGTGATGTTCGTGGCCGTGCTGACGGTGGCACCTGCGCCACCAGCTGCGGCATGCGCGCGAGTGACGAGGGCACCGGGCTCGATCAGGGCTGCGGTGGCAGCGACGGCGACGCCGCCCTGGACGAATCCGCGTCGGCTGATCAGTGCGTCCATTAACTCTCCCTGACCGCGAGGATGAATCGCGGAAGGTTGTCGTGGTCTCGGTGACTGGCGATCTGCCCGAATCCGGCGTCGGTGAGGATCGTGAGGATCTCGTCCAGCGCCGCGTCATAGTGTTCGAGTGCGAACGTGCCTCCGGGTCGCAGGAGCCGGTGCGCCGTCCGTGCCACAATGCGGGTGAGATTGAGGCCGTCCGCTCCCGAGTACAAGGCCTCTTTCGGCTGGTACACCGCCCACTCGCTCGGCATGTGCAGGTCCGTGGGCACATAGGGCGGGTTCGCGGTCACGAGATCCGTCGTGCCGGTCAGGTTATCGGCGAAGCCATCGCTGCTGATGTCGGCCTGGAGGAACTCGACCCGCCCGGCATCAACGCCATCGAGGCGGTCGGCGTTCTCCCTGGCACAGGCCACGGCGGATTCGGAGACGTCAGCTCCGATCACGTGCGCCTGCGGCAGCCTGGTGGCGACTGCGAGGGCGATTGCTCCGGTCCCGGTGCACAGATCGACGACCGTCGGAGTGTTTGTGGACTGGCTCTCGATCGCGGCGTCGACCATGGCTTCAGAGTGCACTCGCGGGATGAACACGTCCGGTCGGACGGTGAGATTGAGTCCGAGAACGCGGACGTGTCCGGTCAGGTACTCCAGCGGCTCCCGGTTGCCGCGTCGGGCCACGAGGTCGAGAAACTGGTCGCGTTCGGCCGCTTCCGGTGCCGCGCCCTCGTCGGTGGCACCGAAAGCTTGCTCGGCGAGCACCTGCGCATCTGAACTGGGGGCGGGAACGTTCGCCGTGTGCAGTTGACGCGTCGCAGCCTGGACGAGTTCTGCGCGTGAGGGAGTCAGTGCCCGATCCGGTGCACCAAACTTCTCACGGGTAGCGTCGTAGTAATCGCGCAGCCACTGCACCATCTGAGGGTGCAGGCGTGAGGAAGCAACCAGCTCGGGCGGCGGCGTGAAATCGTTGTCGATCTGATCGGCCCAGTTCTGGTAGATGGGCTGGAGGTCGGCTTCGAGGTATTCCTGCCAGTCCGTGGGAATCGTCCAGTGATGCTCGTAACCGGTCGCGAGCATGTGCTGGACGGTGGTGTCGATGATGCGGGACCGACCGCCTGCCCGCTGGACCGGGGCCCGTTCGGGGGTGAACAGCGACAAGTCAGCCTCGCCACGGCCGCCGGTGAGGCGGTCGGCGAACTCCTGAGCGATCAGCGGCGACAGGAACAGGCCGTCGCGGTAGGTGCCGGTAGTCATCCACAGACCTTCGACGGGGGTCTCGCCGAGCAATGGGAACCCATCGAGGGAAACTGGGCGGTTGCCGACGTTGATGCGTCGCACGCTGCTCGACCAGAGATTCCGACGGATCTGGCGGTGTGCGCAGCCGAGCAAGAACTCCAGATCGCGCAGGACGGGTTCGGTCATCACGGTCGGGTTGATGATGTTGGTCGCTCCGACGTAGACCTGCCCCAGACCTCGCGGGACGACGTGGAGTCCGCAGGCGAACGCACGGTTCGGCGTCCGGATCACCGACTGGGGCTGAGTGCCGTCGTGGGTGGTCATCACAGCGGAGACGCCGTACCCGGCGACCAGTCGCGGAATGGTGGCACCGAGCCCGGGCACGGAGTCGATGAGAGCCTGCGAGCCCACGCCTGCAGCGAGAACAACTTGGCCGGCTTCGATGACGTCACCGTTGTCGAGGACCACTGCGCGGATGCGACCTTGGTCTTCGCGTAGGCTCACTGCTCGTTCGCGGATGAGGGTGCATCCTCGTGCGGCGGCGGCACCCTCGAGACGTGCTAGCAGGCGGCCGGAGTCGACGGCGTGCTCGCCGGGAATGTGGATCGCTTCGAGCGGGCGGGAGTTCGGGTCTGCGTCGATCCAGCCGATATCGTCAACGTCGACGGTCTCGAAGGGTTCGTTGTTCTCCTGCAGGGTCCGCTGGATGGCGGAGAAGTTCTCGGAGTCGATTTCGCGGGTGCCGACGGTGTTGAGGATCACAGTGGTTCCCGAGGCGGTGAACAGATCGGTGCCGTCCAGGGGCGAGTGGTCGGAGATCTTCTCGACCCAGTTGCTCCAGAGCGCTTTGGCTTTCAGATCGAGAGCGAACTTCGTCCGTCCGGGCTCGTCGCTGATGAGGTCGGCAGTGACCTCGCCGAAGCAGCCGAGCATGGCTCCTGCAGCGGTCGATGCCGCGTACTGCCTGTTGTCGGGGCCGATCAGGACGACCGAGAGGCCGCGATCGGCGAGTTCGACGGCGAGGGAGCTACCGATGGCTCCGTTGCCGACGACGATGGCGTCGAATGTTCGTGTGGTCATGAGGGCTCTCCTAGTGAATCAGTGGGTGGTGGCGACGTGGGCGGCGAGGTGGTCGATCTGGGCGGGGGTGTGCCGTGCGGACAGCGCGAATCTCAGGAGCCCGGTGCCCTGGGCGACGATCGGGTAGAACACGGGGAAGCAGAGAACGCCAGCCTCTTTCAACGCGATACCTGCTTCGAGGGTGGTCCGTTCGCTGTCGAAGGTGATGCCTCGGATCGGGGACCGTGACCCTGCGTTGACGCCTGGTGGCCGGTGGCGTTGTCGAAATGGGCGACGTTGTCCCACAGGGCGGCTTGCAGCTTCTCGACCGACCCGTCCAGGTGCATGCGTGCAGATTCGGCGTTGACGGCGGTGTGGGGTGCCATATTGGCGTGGCCGAACACGAGGGGGTTGGCTTCGCGGCGGATGACCGTGGCGTCGGCTTCGGTGTCCACAAGGACGAATCCGCCGGAACCGCCAAAGGCCTTGGAGAGCGAACCGACGAGGAGGACTTCGCCGGTGATGTTCCCTGATAGGGCGGTATAGGCGTATCCGGTTCCGAGGTGCCCGTCGATCGAGGTGCCATGGGCATCGTCGATGTAGACGTAGCCTCCATGTTCTGCGGCCAAACGAGCCAGGGTGGCGACGTCGATGAGTCCTCCCATCGATCCCACACCGTCGACGAGGATGATCGGGCTACGGGAGGCATTCTTCGCTTCCAAGAGCAGAGGTTCGAGAGTGCTCAGGTCGGTGCTGTCGAAGCGGTTGGTCGGGCCGATCTGGTCGAGGATGCCGCGCAGGCTCTGCATGGACGCGTGTGCGGTGCGGTCGAAGAGGAACTCTGGCCCATTGCTGGCGATCGGATAGCTGGGCAGCAGTCCTGTGCCCAGTAGCGGTAGCACTCCGAGGTGCACGCTGCTGACGGAGTTGAACACGATGGCGCGGGATCCGCCGTACATCGTCGTCAACGCGTCCTCAAGGTCGTCGAGATCGGCGGTGTGCATGCTGTTGCGCGAGGCCGACAGGTGCACTCCGACTTTCCGGATGGAGTCCTGGGCGGCGTGGACCAGACGCGGGTGAGATTCAAGTCCGAGATACGAGCAGGAGACAAACTCGGTGTAAGTCTTCCCGTCATCGAGGATCACGCCTTCCGGTGTGCGCTCACGGACGCTGTGGTTCGTGATGCCGGCCTGGGCCGCTTGGTCGTACATGTCGGTCGTCCAGGCTGAACGTCGTTCGTAGACGTTCTTCCGGCTAGTGATCGTCATAGACATCGTGGGTCTCCTTCGAATGCGGTGCTGTTGTATCGATGCTGTGGCTGAGAGCTGTCTGAGCAAGGTCCGTGAGGAGGACGAGGTTGGTGTTAAACCATTCCCGGTTCTCTGCCAGCGACTGAGCGAACGCCGCAGGTGAGTCCTGCACGAGCTCGTCGTCGATCTGCGTCAGCGCTTGAGCCAAGGTGGAACGCGCCGGTCGCTGCCCGGGGGCCGCTCCCTGGATATCCCAGTAGGTCTCAGGCGACCCTGATGTCACGCGAGCTGCCAGGGCCATCAGCAGCCGCGTAGGTGGAGGCGCGAACTCCAGACAGCGATCGGCATCAGCGACGATGCCCGGCAGGCTGCGCGCGAAGGCCAGGAGCGCGCTGTGCGTAAGGGCTTGCACCGCGACGAGTTCTTCGTCGTGCTCGCGTGCGGTCAGAGGTACGACTCGAGCACCCGCATCCACGATGCAGGCCAGGACCTCGGTGACAACGGGATGCGCGATCGGGTCGATGACTGCGATGCGGTTGCCGCGGGGTCCGAGCCCGGGATGGAACAGCGGTTGATGCTGAGCATCGCGTGATCCGGCACTGCCGCTGCCAGGCGGGCGCGGAGGCGGTCTTTGCGGGAAAGCGTCTCGACGAGGAGGGCGTCCGAGGCAAGGAGCGGGGCAAGCGCTTCCAGTGTCTCTAGCGCGGATTCCTCGGGCACAGCGAGCACGGCGAGAGAGCATCTCGAAAGTGCCTCGGCGATGCCTGGCGTCGGGTGGCTGGCGTCGGCCTGGTAATACTGCTCCAGCGTGTTGAGGGCCGGTTCGGCGTCGACGCTGACGCGGGGTCTGGTGTCGACGGCGTGGATGCGCCAGCCGTGCGGGGCGAGGATGTTCGCGATCATCTGGCCGACAGGCCCGAAGCCGACGATGACGGCCTGCTTCGGCCGCGATGTGTGCCGGGTGGATGTCGTGCTCATATGTTCGTGACTTTCGATTCGAGTGCGGAGAGCAGAGCGCTTGCTTTGACCAGGGTTTCTTCGAACTCGTCGATGGGGTCCGATTGGGCGACGATGGCGCCTCCGACTCCGAACGTGGTGGAGGTGCTATCGGTGACGAGCGTGCGGATGGTGATGCTTAGGTCGGCGCCGCCGCTAAGGGAGAACCAACCGATGGCTCCTGAGTAGAAGCCGCGCGCGCGTTGTTCGAGGGTGCTGATGATCTCCATCGTGCGGATCTTGGGAGCGCCGGTCATGGAGCCGCCCGGGAAGGTGGCCTGCACGCAGTCCACTGCGGTCAGTTCGGGGCGCAGTGTGCCGGTGATGGTGCTGACGAGTTGATGGACGTGGGAGAAGGTCTCGACGCTGAAGATGTCGTCTGCGCGGACGCTGCCCACGGTGCAAACGCGGTTGAGGTCGTTGCGGAGCAGGTCGACGATCATGAGATTCTCAGCGCGGTCCTTCCCGTTCGTGGAGAGGTCTTTGCGTAGGGCTTGGTCTTCACCGGGGGTCTTTCCACGGGGACGGGTGCCTTTGATCGGTTTCGCTTCGACTTGGTGGTCGACACCGACCCGGAGAAAGCGTTCGGGTGAAGCACTGAGGACCGCGAGGTCTCCGAATCGCAGGAACGCTCCGAACGGCACCGGGCTCGTGTGGCGCAAGGCGCGGTAAGCCGCATAGGCGTCGGCCAGCGGTCCGCCTTCGGCCATGTTCGTCAGGCAGATCTCATAGGATTCGCCGTCGCGGATCTTCTCCAGGCACGTCTGGATGCTCGCCAGATATGAAGCACGGGCCTGGTCAAGTTCGAACTCGAGCGCAGCCGATTCGGTCAAGATCGGCGCGTTCGTGGCCGCTGTCGGGTGGTCGTCCGCCTCAGCGACAGTGTCACGGACGGTGGCAGAAGTGTCCGAGAGCCAGGCGGCGGCGGACGCCCGTGTCGCCGGTTGGCTGTCGTCGACAAGGGTGAGCAAGTAGGTGTAGCAGTCGCGATGATCTACGACGATGGCGCGGTCGGCGAAGACCATTGCCGCGTCTGGGTGCGGTGATCGGTGAGCGGGCGTTCCGACAATCTCGTCTTTGAGCTCGTACCCGAGGGCCCCGACGTAGCCGAGATTGAAGTCAAACGGAAGGTCCTCGGCTGCAGGGACCGCGCGCTCACGTAACCGAGCTTGGAGATAGTCATAGAAGCCCAGATCGACGACTCGTTCACCGTCAGCGCCACGAACCCGCCACTGTCTGGCGGCGACATCGTATTGAAGGACTTCGGCGAGCGGCCCCGTGGCATCGCCCATGATCGTCAGGTGCTTGGAGACCGGGTCGGGGGTTGAGCTATCGAGCCAGAAGCTAGTCGAACGAGCCTCGTAGAGTTCCTCAAACAGACGTTGCGCGTCAGGTTCTCCATCGATTCGCTGAGATTCCACGCGCAGGCGCGGACGAGGTGCACCCCGCTGAGGGTCTCGGATGCGGTCGGGCACATGGGGTCGCAGGCGGGCGAGTTCCTGGAAGTTCATTAGCATCGTTTCGCCCCACTCGGTGAGCGCCGACTCGGGGTGGAACTGGATTCCCCAGTACGGCCGTTCCGTGTGTCGGACCGCCATGACCACGCCATCGGGGGTCCACGCTCTTGGTTCGACCTCAGTCGGCAGATCGGTGACCGCCAGGGAGTGGTAACGCACCGCCCGGAATCCCTGAGGCACGCCGCGGAAAAGATCTGTATCGTAGTGATGCACGGTCGCGACCCTGCCATGCATGGCCTCGGGGGCGAGATCGACGGTTGCACCCGAGGCGAACGAGAGCGCTTGATGGCCGAGGCAGACGCCCAGCACCGGAAGGCGGTCCTGCTCGAAGGCACGACGTGAGATACCCAGATCCTCGGAATGCTGAGGCCGACCCGGACCGGGCGAGACGATTATGCCGTCGAAGTCGTCGAGCGTAACGTCATTCCAATCAGTGTCATTGGTGATGACAACGGGTTCAGTTCCGAACACGCGGTGGGCGAGATCGCGGAGGTTGTAGGTGAACGAGTCGAAGTTATCGATCAGTAGAGCGCGCATCGTCGTGCTACCTTGACGGCTCGGCGTCGTTCGACACGCCTGTTTCGTCGATGATGAGGTCTTCTACGCGGCAGGTCTCCGTGATGATCACCTCGTAGAGGTTGCGCAAGAAATCGGTGCTGATGCCATGCTCCCGACCGAAAGCTTCTGCCCGCTGATGCACGACCCCCACCCGGCCCGGCTGCATCATCGGGATGTCATGTTCGCGTTTGAGTACTGCGATGCTCACGCAGCACTCGATTCGGCGACGAAGCACGTCCAGAAGCTGCGCGTCCAGCGTGTCTAATTCGTCGCGTCGGCCGGCAAGGATGACGTCCGGGTCGGTCACTTTGGTGTCCACAATTTGCTCCTGCATTCTCCAAGGTCTTGCGGCCGGATCCGGCATTGCCTGCCGCGGTCCTCATCCGCTTTAACCCCACGCTACGAACGGCAGGGATGCTCTGGCTTGTCATCGAGTGCCAGGGACTTGACGTGGGGTGTACTGCCCGCCTGTGCCCGACGAGCACGGACAGGCAGCGTCCTTATCCACCCATCACGATCAACGCTGAGCCGCCATGTGTTTAGAGTCAGCCCGTAGCTGAAATAGCGGATGGCGAGGGCGAGAAAGGAGACTTCCAGGGCATCCTGAAAGGAACGGGATGGGCCTAGAGGATCAGGCGTCGATTAGAAAGGCCGTGCGGTAATCGCGTGGCGGCATGTCGAATCGCGCGCGGAACGCTCGGGAGAAAGCACTGGGGTCTGGGAATCCCCAGTGCCCGCCGATCTTGCTGACGGGAATATGCTGGTAGGCGGGGTCGATCAGTTGTCGACTCGCGCCGTCAAGACGGCGATTGCGTATCCATTCCCCCAGGGTGGCGTCTTCTTTTTCAAAAAGGCGGTGGAGGTATCGGAGAGAGATGTGATGTGCATCGGCAACGAGTCGTGGGGTCAAATCTGACCGGGACAGGTTCTTTTCCACGAACCGATAGATGGATTCGAGCAGTCCGGCGGTATAGGTGTCCGGGCGCCGCTCAGTGCTACCTTGTGCTTCCAGAAGCGCTACAGCGAGCACATCGATGAAGGCATTGGATAAGCGCGCCGATGAGGTTCCGCTGAGCCACCCGGTCTCCAGATTGGATGCCAGGCCGACCACCATCGATGACAAGAGCTGACCGGTGCCAGTTTGTCCGTCGATGTGGAGGGCGGTGATATCACGCAGGCGCGGCACTTTCTCGGCGAGAAGGCTCCGGGACATTGACGCGGTGACTGCGCGCGCAGAAGAGCGGGGTGGGCAGTACAGGGTCGAGGGCACGGAGTCATCGAGCACGCTGAAGTCTCCGGGCCGCTCGATCGTCGCTGTTCGGTCCATCTGGCTCAGCCCGATCTCGCCGCCACTGAGGTGAAGCTGGAGGAGGAAGTCGTCAGTCTCTTCTTGACGGACATGCCGGGACGTGCGGGTGATCTCGTACCCGCTGCTGGCTTGGTACTCGGCGAGGGAGACGGTCACCGGCCCCAAGTTGCCGGTGACCATGCGCGAGTAGAAAGTCTCGTCGGTGCTGCTCACGCGGACGGCGCAGCGCGCGAAGGAGCCAGTGACGACGTCCTGCCAGTAGTCGATCCGGCGATAGAAGGCGACAACGTCCGTGCTGAAGCTCTCCACCAGCATGTGCGGACCTCCTCGCTGACTCTCGCCTCAGGATCGGTCATCAGATCGTACCTGACAGTGCACATCACAGGAAACTCGACAAACACGTCCACAAATTGCGCACCTTAGCTAAAACCGGAAATGCAGGCGGCGAAGAGTGATTCAAGATCATTTACGAATCCCTTGAGATGGATTTGTGAAGCTTGCCCTTGTCCGCAATAGAAGACTCGGTTTAGTGGGGTCGTCGGAGGTTAAGCGCTTTGTGGCCAGTTGTCGATTTCGACGTCTAATGTCATCGAGCTCCTGTCCCGCGCGGAGCCGTTCATGTTCAAGTCGCTTGATCGTTCGGAGCCTGGCTCGCACCTGGTCGAGAGACTCGCTGCCCGGAGAAGCGTCCGTCGCCAGCGGCGTTCGGAACAGTGTCGGAGCGGTGCGGGCGGGATGAAGACGCGAAAGCGAAGGTGGGTGCGTCGACAAGGGATGCCTGCAGGCCGATCCATCGTGCGTGGAGCGGGAGGTCGGCCAGATTGCCGAGAACGGCTCTTATGTGGAAGTTCGCATAAGCGCCGCTATGCCGAGCCAATGATTATGCTGACCGGCTTTATGCTGAGTGTGATCGGCTCGTTCAGGGCTCTGACGCGGTCAACATAATCGTCACCGTCTCGTGAGTTCAACGCTGACGGTTCGACGGTCATGTTGGCAGTGGAAGCGGATAACGCCCTTACGACGATAGTGAGGCGGCGGCCAGATAACCGGCCCTTCACAGATGAGCATGGGTAGCGGTGTGCGCGTGGGCGTCTCGAGGGGTGTGTTGTGAGGTCTGGGTAGAGGTCGAGGCCTCCAGGATGGGTAGCGACCAAGCAACCCGATCCATGAAGGCCTCGACGTGTCT
>NZ_AJXN01000101.1 GCF_000286355.1 Kocuria atrinae C3-8
TGCCGCGGCCGCCGTGTTGCTCTATCTCGGCCTGCGATTGCGTGCGTACCGCGACCCGGAAGGGAGGGGCGGCCGGCGTCGTCGGGCCCCGGCCGACCGCAAGCCGTACGACCCCGTGTGGGGCGTGGGCACCGCGGCGGCGGCCCAGGCCGTGGCGTACTACGGCGCCTTGACCGCGGGCTGGCACGCCGGGCTGGGCGTGGACCAGGTCATGCTGCTCGGGGTGCGCACCACCCAGGAGCCGCTGTGGTTGTGCGTGGCCCAGATCGTGGCCGGAGTGATCCTCATGGTGATCGGCTGGATCGTCGAGAATTGGTGCAAGCTGCCGCCGGAGGACCCTGACGCAGAGAAGGACACCCCGTACGGTGGACGTCAAGACCCTTACGCCACCGGAGAGGGAGGCTATGCCCGACACCAATGAACTGAGTCCTCAGGGATTGCAGTGGAAACGTGTGTCACCGGACTACATCAAGGTGCGGCTCATTTCCGGCACCATCAGCACCGTGATCTGGACCGTGATCTTCGGCATTCCGCTGATTCTCGGTTTGCTGGGGATTTGGGGTGACTCGCCGGCGTTGTGGATGTGGTTCCCGCCCGCCGTGGTGCTGGTGTGGGGCCTGATCGACCTGTGCCTGATTCCCCGCCGCGTGCGCGCCATTGGTTACGCGGAGGAGGCGACCGAACTGTGGCTGCGCAAGGGCATCATTTTCCGTAGCGTCACGGTGGTTCCCTACGGTCGCATGCAGTACGTGGATATTAAGACCGGCCCGCTGCTCAACGCGTTCGGCCTGGCCAACCTGACCCTTCACACGGCGGCGGCGAACACGGACGCGGACCTCCCGGGCCTGCCCCGGGCGGAGGCCGACCGGTTGCGTGAGGAACTCACGCGCCGGGGAGAAGAGCTCATGGTGGGGCTGTGATGAGTGCCCCCGGCATGGACGGACAGACATCAGCCGCCCAGAATCTCGACACCAACCCGCAGCCTGCCGCCGAAGGCGAATGGCACCGGGTGCACCCGCTTACCCCCTATGTACGCAGCTGGCTACTCATCGTGGCGCTGGTGTGGGGCGTGGGGAACGTGTTCCTGGACGACGTGCTGGCCGCGATTGTCTACGGCGATCCGCTGGACGTGGATTTTGCCGGCACGGTTCAGCTCGTCGGTCTCGGCCTGGTCGCCGCGGTGTTGTGCGGCGTGGTCGGTCTGGTCATCGGCCTGGGCGTGCTCTCGTGGTGGTTCACCCGCTACCAGATCACCCCGGACACGTGCGCTTCCGTAACGGCGCCATCTTCCGCACGCAGCGCCAGGCTCGGTTGGATCGGGTGCAGGGCATCGACATCGAACGGAAGTTCCTGCCCCGCATCTTCGGCCTGGCCTCCCTGAAATTCGACGTGGCCGACGGTGGCAGCAGCGCCCTCGAGTTGTCGTACCTGCGCCGCGACAAGGCCCGGGAACTGCGGCACCAATTGCTCGGTGCGGTTCGGGAGGCTTCGCGCTCAGCGCGACAGCGCAGGATGACGCCAGGGGCGATGCTCGAGACGTTCACGGGCACGACGACGCCGCCGACTCGCCGTCCGCGGCCACCGCACCGGTGGCCGCGGGTCACCGGCCGGCACCGTGGGACCACTCTCCGCAGGCCCAGGAACAGCGGGCGTTACTCGCCCGGCACGGTTCGCGCTCCGGACTCACAGCAGACGAGGAACGTTCCCGCGAAATTCGAGCGGCCCAGCGGCTGGGTCTGCTCACGGACCAGGACGATCAGGATCAACAGCGCCGCGTGTTCACGGTTCCGACCAGTCGGGTGCTGCTGAGTCTGCTGCTCTCGTGGAGCACGATTTCAGCTGTGTTCTTCGCGATCGTCGCCGTGGTCGTGTGGCGCTGGAACCAGAAGCGCTGCGGGTCCTGATCCCCAGTTACCTGCCGTGGTGATCATGATCGTCTCCGGTCTCTACAACCGGTTGGAAAGCAGTTGGGGATTCACCCTGAGCCAGGTGCACGTGGGCGTGCGGGTCCGCTCCGGGCTGCTCAACGAGCGCTCCTCGACCATTCCGGTGGGCCGGGTGCAGGCTCTGCAGGTCTCCAAGCCCATGCTCTGGCGGGTCTTCGACGGCCACCGGGTCAAGGTCAGCACCGCGGGCAAGGGCGGGATCGACGACATGGAAGGCCTGCGCTCACTCGTGCTTCCCGTCGGATCGCCCGAGAACGTTGCGGAGATCCTGGAGCTGGTGTTGCCCCTCGCGGAACCGCCCACGGAACTGGTGCGCGACGGACTCAACGGGATCGACGGAGACCAGGAGTACACGATCAGCCCCGCCGGGCTCGCTGGGTGGACCCGTTGACGTGGCGGCGCACGGGATTCGCGATGGATGATGCCGTCCTGGCCATGCGCTGGGGGCGTCTCAACCGCAACGTCAGCGTGATTCCGCACCACAAGACGCAGTCACTCGGCCTGCAGCAGGGACCCATCGACCGTCGCATGAGGTTGGCGAGCATCCACGCACACATGATTGCCGGACCCGTCACCACCACGATCTACCACCTGGACGTCCAGCAGTCCAAGGAGCTCTTGGCCCGGCAGACGGACCTGGCTCGGTTGGCCAGGGACCGAGCGAATCACCACGAACTACACCGCTCGCGCGAGGAGATCCAGTGAACGAGCCACAACAGCGCCCGGGACGCCTGGGCGTGGGAATCATCAGCGCCGGAAAGGTGGGCTCCGTGCTGGGCGCGGCCCTACGCGCTGCCGGCCACGCCGTGGTGGGTGTCTATGCCCACTCCGAGGCCAGCCGGGACCGCGCGGACGCTCTGCTTCCGGACGTTCCCGTGCTGGACGTGCCCACCATCGTGGAACGCAGCGAACTGGTGCTGCTGGCCGTGCCGGACGATCAACTGCCGGGCTTGGTCGAAGGGCTCGGCAAGCTGGGCGCTTGGCAACCGGGTCAGCTGGTCGTCCACACCGCGGGACGCTTCGGAACGGACGTGCTGGAACCGGTGCGAGCGGCCGGGGGCATCGGTCTGGCCATTCACCCCTCCATGACGTTCACGGGCCTCAGCCTGGACTTGCAACGGCTCACCGACTGCAGCTTCGGCGTGACCGCCGCGGCTCCTGTCCTGCCCATTGCCCAGGCACTCGTGGTGGAAATGGGAGCGGAGCCCGTGGTGATCGCCGAGGCCGATCGTCCGCTCTACCACTCCGCACTCGCTCACGGGTCCAATCACGTAATGACGCTGATGGGGCAGTCCATGCAGCTGCTGCATAAGATCGGTGTCGAACATCCCGACCGCATGCTGGGTCCTCTGGTGCGTGCCACGGTGGACAACGCCCTGGCCTCCGGGGAGAACGCACTGACCGGCCCGGTGGCGCGCGGTGACGTGAGCACGGTGGCCGCCCACGTGGCCGCCCTGACGGAACTTGCGGGACCGGACGCCGCGGCGTCGTCGGCGGGCCATGACCTGCTCGAGGGCTATCGTGCCCTCGGGAAGCTCACGGCCCAGCGCGCCGAGGCATCCGGTCGGATCGACGAGACGACATATCGCGCGGTGCTGGCCGCGCTCGAGGGGAAGGACCTTCAGTGACTCAACCCGTGGTGTGCACCACCGTTGGCGAGATGCGAGAAGCACTCGAATCGCGCGTGGCGCAGGGCGTCACCAGCGTGGGTTTGTTCCCGACCATGGGAGCGTTGCACGACGGTCATCTCCGGATCGCGCAGACCGCGCGCCAGGAAAATCAACTGGTTGTGGTTTCCGTATTCGTGAACCCGCTCCAGTTCGGGCCCAACGAGGACTTCGACAGCTACCCGCGCCAGCTCGGGCAGGATGTCGCCGCTCTCGCCGAGACCGGGGTGGACCTGGTGTTCGCACCGAGCACCGAGGAAATGTACCCGGGTGGCGTTCCCGTGGTCTCGGTGACCTCCGGCCAGGCTGGTTCCGTCCTGGAAGGCGCCACCCGTCCAGGCCATTTCGACGGCGCGCTCACCGTGGTCAACAAACTCTTCACCATCCTTCAGCCCGGCCCCGGTGTCGAGTTCCGCGCGTACTTCGGTGAGAAGGACGCCCAACAATTGCTACTCATGCAAAGAATGGTGCGTGATTTCAATCACCGCGTAGAAATTCGGCCGGTGCCCATCGTGCGCTCGGACGCGGGCCTCGCGCTGTCCTCCCGTAACCAGTACTTGAGCACCGACGACGCCGCTCACGGCCTTGTCCTCAACCGCACCTTGCACTCGCTGGCGGCGGGCGAAGTCACCCTGAACCAGGCCCGCGAGCGAATCGACGCGGAGCCCGGGGTAAAACTGGATTACCTGGTGACGGTGGACCCGGATACGCTCGCGGAGGTCCCACCGCGAGCCGGGGCGCTGGCGCTGACCGCCGCATGGGTGGGCCCCACCCGCCTGATCGACAACATGAAGATTTGATCTGACCGCTATCCTGGAGAATTGTGACCGAGCAGCGAGAAAACACCACAGCAGCAGATTCCACCCCGGAGCTTTCCGAGCACGAATTGAACGACCAAATGGCGTTCCGTGCCGCCAAGCGAAAGGCCATCGAGGAATCGGGTGTTTCCCCCTACCCGGTGGGAGTGGGCCGCACCCATTCCCTGGCTGAGGTGCGCGCAGGCTACGAGCACCTCGAGGCCGGCGAGGAAACCGAGGACGTGGTCACGGTAGCCGGGCGTGTGATCCACGTGCGTAATACCGGCAAGCTGTGCTTCGGCACCTTGCAAGAGGGCGGCGGCACCCGGCTGCAGGTCATGATCTCCAAGGCCAACGTGGGCGAGGACGCCTGGCGGCCTGGAAGGCCAGGTGGACCTGGGAGACTTCGTGGCCGTGACCGGTCGCGTGATCAGCTCCAGGCGCGGTGAACTGTCCGTCATGGCCGATTCTTGGCGCATGGCCTCCAAGGCACTGCGCCCGCTGCCCACCCTGCACAAGGAACTCAACGAAGAGACCCGCGTGCGTCAGCGTTACCTGGACCTGATCGTGCGCCCGCAGGCTCGTGACGTGGTGCTGACACGCTCCCTGATCACGCGCACCGTGCGTCGTGTTCTGGAGGAGCGCGGGTACATCGAAATCGAAACCCCCATGCTGCAGCTCATTCATGGTGGGGCCGCCGCGCGACCTTTCGAAACGCATCTCAACGCGTTCGATCAGGACATGACGCTGCGCATTGCCACCGAGCTGTATTTGAAGCGCGCCGTAGTGGGCGGTATTGAAAAGGTCTTCGAGCTCGGACGGGTATTCCGTAATGAAGGCGTGGATTCAACCCACAGCCCGGAGTTCACCACCCTGGAAGCCTACGAAGCCTACGCGGATCAATTCGTGATGGCCGACCGGATCAAAGAAATCATTCAGGCCTGCGCCTCTGCATTGGGTGTTGACGGTATTGATACTGATCAGGGCCGTATTGAGCTCTTCGGTGAGTGGGAGTGGGTTTCCGTCTACCCCGCACTATCGGAAGCAGTTGGGCAGGAAATCTCCCCGGATACTCCCGCAGAAACCCTCCGTGAGATCGCCCAGCAGCGTGAGATCTCGGTTGATTCGGCGTGGGATGCGGAAAAGCTTGTGGTCGAGCTGTTCGGGGAAATTGTCGAACCGAACTTGATCCAGCCCACATTTGTTTATGATTACCCGCCCTCGGCCCAGCCGTTGGCTCGTCAGCACCGGGAGAAGCCCGGACTCATTGAAGCCTGGGACCTGATCATCGGTGGTATGGAACGCGGTACCGCATTCTCCGAATTGATCGACCCCGTGATCCAGCGCGAGCGTCTCACGGAGCAGTCCTCCAAGTCTGCCGCCGGCGACGAGGAGGCCATGCAGTTGGATGACGACTTCCTGCGGGCCCTGGAGTACGGCGCGCCGCCCATGGGTGGACTCGGACTGGGCCTGGACCGCTTGATCATGCTGTTCACCAATCTGGGGATCAGGGAGACCATCCTGTTCCCGCTCATGAAGCCCGAATGAGCGCGTACCAGCAGGTAAGTGCCAGTGACCGTTCAGGGCAGTAGGGGACAATAACCGCCATGGAGTATCTTTCCGTTTTCTTGCCCTCTCTCGGTGTGGGCCTCATTTTCTACTTGGTCATGCGCTGGCTTTTCCGCGGTGACAGGGCAGAACGTTCCGCACAGGCAAATGTGGAACAGGACGCCGAGCGTTGGTATGAAGATCTCAAGGAGCGCGAGGGTGATCAGGTTCCCTTTGGCTACCAAGAAGTAAGCTCTAAGAAGAAACGCGGATTAGAGCTCAAGAACTCCATTCCGATCAGGGATACCCCGCAGGATAAATAACACCGCACGTTTATCTCATCGTGACATTAGAGAATAATCATGTCATGATAGGAGCGCGTGAAACACTCGTGTTCTTGTCTGCTTATCATCGTGTGATCTGATCAATATTCAGATCGTCGCACGTGAATAGGGACTATTCGGGGGACAGGTTCACGCGTATTGACACGATGTGTGTCTATCCGCCCGGAGAGCACGCATGACACCCAATGTCTCACTAATTTTTGACATGACCCCTTGACGGGTGATGAGGAGGATCCGACATGGCACAGACAGTCAAGATCATTCTTGAAGATGACATCGATGGCGGTTCCGCAGATGAGACCATTCGCTTTGGTCTCGACGGCGGACAGTACGAGATCGATTTGAATTCCGCTAACGCCACCAAGCTGCGCGAAGCATTGCGTCCTTACGTTTCCAAGGCCCGCCGCGCCTCGGCCAAGACCAACCGCGGTGCCACCACGCGCCCCACCCGTTCGCAACCCCGAGACCCCCAAGATTCGCGCGTGGGCCAAGGAACAGGGATTCCAGGTGTCCGATCGTGGACGTATCCACCAGGACATCCAGGACAAGTACTACGACGCTCACAAGTAAGCAGGGATCTGATCCGCTGAGGGGAGAGTACGACTCGGCGCAGATCTGATGCCTGATTCGGGAATGGCGTTTCCCAGCGGGCAGCCTCACGGCCGGAGTGCACCATCAGGTGCGCTCCGGCCGTTGCCGTTGCCGGGCACAACAGGGTTTAGCTCTGGGCTATACATCGTGCGCCAGCGGCGAACAGTGCCCAGAAACGGCCGTGAGGTGCCTAGCATCGTTGGCAGAGATCAATGAAGGAGTATCCATGTTCGAACGCTTCACCGACCGCGCCCGCCGGGTCGTGGTGCTGGCCCAGGAAGAGGCCAGGATGCTCAACCACAACTACATCGGTACCGAGCACCTGCTGCTCGGTTTGATTCACGAGGGCGAAGGCGTAGCAGCCAAGGCCCTCGACTCGATGGGCATCACCCTGAGCTCGGCGCGCGAACAAGTACAAGACATCATCGGACCGGGACAGCAGGCACCCTCCGGTCACATTCCCTTCACACCCCGTGCCAAGAAGGTGTTGGAGCACTCACTGCGCGAAGCATTGCAGCTGGGTCACAACTACATCGGCACCGAACACATCCTGCTGGGCATCATTCGTGCCGGCGAGGGTGTGGCATCCCAGGTTCTGATCAAGCTGGGTGCTGACCCCGCCAAGGTGCGGGCAACGGTGCTCGAGCTGATTTCGGGCTACCAGTCCGGCAACTCCGGTGGCGAGAAAGAAGCCGCCGGTGTCGGCACCGGTGGCCGCGCTGAGGGCACCCCTGCGGGTTCCGCGGTGTTGGACCAGTTCGGTCGCAACCTGACCGCAGCCGCACGCGAGTCCAAGCTTGACCCGGTCATCGGCCGGTACAAGGAAATGGAACGCGTGATGCAGGTGCTTTCACGCCGCACCAAGAACAACCCCGTGCTGATCGGTGAACCCGGTGTCGGTAAGACCGCAGTGGTCGAGGGCTTGGCCCAGGCGATCGTGCGCGGAGACGTGCCCGAGACGCTCAAGGACAAGCACCTCTACACCTTGGACCTCGGTTCGCTGGTGGCCGGTTCGCGCTACCGCGGTGACTTCGAAGAGCGCCTCAAGAAGGTGCTCAAGGAGATCCGTACGCGCGGTGACATCATCCTGTTCATTGACGAGATCCACACTCTGGTGGGTGCGGGTGCCGCCGAGGGCGCTATCGATGCTGCCTCGATCCTCAAGCCCATGCTGGCTCGCGGTGAGCTCCAGACCATTGGTGCCACCACGCTGGACGAGTACCGCAAACACATCGAGAAGGACGCCGCCCTGGAGCGTCGTTTCCAGCCCATCCAGGTGGATGAGCCTTCCGAGGCGCACGCCGTGGAGATCCTCAAGGGTCTGCGCGACAAGTACGAGGCACACCACCGCGTGTCCATCACGGACGAGGCGCTGGAAGCCGCCGTGCACATGTCCGCTCGCTACGTGTCCGACCGGTTCCTCCCGGACAAGGCCATCGACCTGATCGACGAGGCCGGTGCCCGCCTGCGCATCAAGCGCATGACGCTCCGCCGGAGATCAAGGCCCTGGACGAGAAGATCGCGGACACCAAGCGCGCCAAGGAAGCCGCCATCGACGGCCAGGAGTACGAGAAGGCCGCCTCGCTGCGCGATGACGAGCAGAAGCTCATCAACGAGCGCGAGGAGAAGGACAAGGCCTGGCGCGACGGCGACGACCAGATCTCCGAGGTCACCCCCGAGGTCATCTCGGACGTCCTGTCCGCGTCCACAGGTGTGCCCGTGTACAAGCTTTCGGAAGAAGAGTCCGGTCGCTTGCTGCACATGGAGGACGAGCTGCACAAGCGCGTCATCGGTCAGAACGAGGCCATCAAGGCGCTGTCCCGCTCGATCCGCCGTACCCGTGCGGGTCTGAAGGATCCGCGCCGTCCGGGTGGCTCGTTCATCTTCGCCGGTCCCACCGGTGTCGGTAAGACCGAGCTGGCCAAGGCACTCGCGGAGTTCCTGTTCGGTGATGAGAACGCCCTGATCACCCTGGACATGTCCGAGTACCAGGAGAAGCACACGGTCTCGCGACTGTTCGGTGCCCCTCCGGGTTACGTGGGCTACGAAGAGGGCGGACAGCTCACCGAGAAGGTGCGCCGCAAGCCGTTCTCCGTGGTGCTCTTCGACGAGGTCGAGAAGGCACACCAGGACTTGTTCAACTCGCTGCTGCAGATCCTCGAGGACGGTCGCCTGACCGACTCGCAGGGCCGCGTGGTGGACTTCAAGAACACGGTGATCATCATGACCACCAACCTGGGTACCAAGGACATCTCGCGCACCGTGCCCGTTGGCTTCCAGGCCACCGGGGATGTGTCGACCTCCTACGACCGGATGCAGGCCAAGGTTCAGGAGGAGCTCAAGGAGCACTTCCGTCCCGAGTTCCTCAACCGCGTCGACGAGACCATCGTGTTCCCGCAGCTGAGCCAGACCGAGATCCTCAAGATCGTGGATCTGTTCGTGGCGCGCTTGCAGCAGCGTCTGCGCGAGCAGGACATGTCCATCTCGCTCACGGATGCCGCCAAGGTGCTCATGTCGGAGAAGGGCTACGACCCGGCCATGGGCGCTCGTCCGTTGCGCCGTGCGGTGCAGCGTGAGATCGAGGACCAGCTGTCCGAGAAGATCCTGTTCGGTGAGATCTCCTCCGGTGAGAAGATCACCGTGGATGTCGAGGGTGAAGGTGACGAGCGTACGTTCACGTTCTCATCCACCCCCATGTCCGAGCTCTCGGACGAGGAACTGGACGAGATCCACAACACGCCGTCATTGACAGACAACGACGACAGCGAGTCCGGTAGGGACGTACCCCGCTCACCCAACACGGGTGGCTTCGGGGACGGCCCCGCCCAGGCCCAGGCCTAGGCGAACCGACCTCAGCAACGTCGCGAGCGGCGTCGGAATCCTTACGGGGATTGCCGACGCCGCTCGCGGCGTTTAACCCGCGTCTCGCCAAGGCCGCGGCGTACAGTTTTGGCATGGAGAAGATCAGTATTCGCCCGGCGAAGACCTCGGACGTCCAGGGCATCAAGGCCCTGGTGGCGCCCATGGCCCAGGAGAACATCCTGATCACCAAGACACGGTGACCTATTACGAGAACATCCAGGAGTTCGTGGTCGCTGAGAACGAGAGCGGCGAGCTGGTGGGCTGCGGTGCGCTGCACGTGATGTGGGAGGACCTCGCGGAGGTGCGTACGCTGGCCACCTCGGTCAAGGCTCGCGGACAGGGCGTGGGTCGGCGGATGCTCGAGGTCTTGATCGACCGTGCGGCCGAACTCGGCGTGAGCCGGGTGTTCTGCTTGACGTTCGAGGTCGAGTTCTTCTCCGCCCACGGGTTCGAGGTCATGGAGAACCAGGAAAGCATTGACCCGAACGTCTTTGCCGAGCTGCTGCGCTCGCACGACGAAGGCGTGGCGGAGTTCCTGGACCTGGCGCGCGTGAAGCCCAACACCCTGGGGAACACCCGCATGATTCGCCAACTGCACGTGTCGTTCTGACTCTTGGACGCCTCGGAAATCCCGGCGCTATCGGCATTTTCGGAGGTCTCAGCCGGACAGGACGCTCCGGAAGTCCTGGCGCTATCGGCGGTCGCGGCCGGTCAGCACGTCCCGGACACCAAGGATGCCGGAGCCGTCCGGAGCGATTGAACAAGACCGATTCAGCTCGGCAGGCTGGCTTCGTCTCCGTGGCGAGCCGCCAGACCGTCCCTGATCAGCCCGTTGAGGGCCCGCTCGCGCTGTTCCGGCGGGGCCGGTAATGACCACAGCTTCTCGAGCATTTCCGCCGTCTCCTGCCCGGGATTCTCGATCCGGGCGGCCAACTGCTCCGCACCCGCACGATCCGTGAGCAACAGGGGCACCGGCACCGGCGCCGAGCTGTGGCGCAGCACCGCCATGATGGCCCCGCGAACCTGTCGGTCGGTGCCGTGCCAGGACTGGCCCTTGGGAACGTAGTCCGGCTCCGGTCGGCCAGCCGCGATCCACGCGCACTGATCGAACACCGGGCATTCTTCGCACTTGGGGGAGCGGGCCGTGCACACCAGGGCACCGAGTTCCATGACGGCCTGGTTCCACTTGACCGACTCCTCGACGTCCTCCGGCATGAGCCGATCCGCGAGCCGGGACTCCGCCGCGGTGAGCGATTTGGACGGCAGCGCCTTGCCGCTGAACAGACGGGCGTGCACCCGTCGGATGTTGGTGTCCACCACCGTGTAACGCTGACCGAACGCGAACACCGCCACGGCCGCCGCGGTGTAGGAACCGATGCCGGGCAGGTCCAGTAGTTCGGAGTGATTCGCGGGAACCTGGTTGCCGTGCTGTTCGGCGATCTCCGTGGCCGCGGCATGCAGGCGGAGAGCGCGGCGGGGATATCCGAGACGACCCCACGCCCGCACCACATCCGCGGGGCTCGCGGCCGCCAAGTCGGCCGGTGTGGGCCATCGATCCAGCACTCGCGCCAGATGGGCAGCACCCGGACCACGGGCGTCTGCTGGAGCATGATTTCGCTCACCAACACACCCCAGGGTGAGCACGCGGGTTCGCGCCACGGGAGGTCCCTGCCGGCGCGTGAGAACCACTGGATGACGGCTTGGTGAATGCCGTGAAGTTGGTCCGGTGCGCAGGGTGTGGAGCTCGAGTTCATAAGTCCCCACGGTAGCCTGGAGGTCATGGCAACCAACGGTTCTGAGCAGCGTGATTCCAGCAACCCCCGCGCGTCCCACGGAGATTCCGGCGACCGGTTGCCTCCTTCGGTCTACCGCCGACGCCGCTTGATCGCCTTGGTCGTCCTGCTCGTGTTGGTCATTGCCCTGATCTGGGGCATTTCCTCCGTGGTCTCCGCTCTGACCGGATCTTCGGAAGAGCCCGAGCAGCCGCCCACGCAGACCGAAGTCGCGGCAGAACCCACCCCGGAGGCAACGGTGGATCCGAACAATAAGTTCGCGGACTTCACCCCTCGCCCGACCCCCAGCGGTGACAAGCAGAGCGAGGACGCCTCGGCCAGTCCCGCAGCCGTGGAGGAGTGCGGGGCCAACCTGAGCCTTACTGCCTCCACGGACAAGCAGACCTACCCGGCGGATCAGGAGCCGGTACTGGTCATGACCATGGAGAACACCGGGGAGGCGCCGTGCCGGGTCAACGCCGGAACGAACGCCATGAATTACGTGGTCACCTCAGGCTCGGATGTCATCTTCGACTCCCGCCACTGCGCTGCCGACGGAGAGGACCGCAACGTCACGTTGGAGCCGGGCAAGAAGGAAGACGCCCGACTGACCTGGAACCGCACGCGCACCGCAGAGGGCTGCCCCGCAGATCAGGCGAAGGCGATGGCCGGTTACTACAACCTGACCGTGGGACTGGGCGAGCAAACCAGCTCGAACGCCACATTCGTCCTGGAGTAAACCGCCTCAGAAGGGCTGTTCAGGGCAGACTTTTCGGGAGGCTGTCTCCAGGTCTGCGGGAGGCTCGCGCGTTCAGCACCGGGCGACGGACCCGCCGCTCACATGAAGCGTTCGAGCAGGCTCGTCTCCGCCATGCGGGACAGCGATTCGCGCACGTTGCGGGCGCGCTGCTCACCAATGCCCTCCACGGACATGAGGTCTTCGAGGTTGGCGGCCATGAGGGCCTGCAACCCGTCGAACTGACCGACCAGGCGTTTGGCCACCACACGGGGCATGGATTTGATGCCTTCGAGAAGGCGGTAGCCGTGCGGGTGAAGGTCCGCTTCCAGGTTGCCCTGGGGAGTGATCAGTGCCGCGGCCACGGCAACCTTCTGGAGGTCGATCAGGTCCGCAGGGGACAGCTGGGCCAGCTGCTCCATGGCGGAGGAGAAGACCTCTGCGGGGATGTCCTCCGGCAAGTAATCGCGCAGCACCACGTCCGGACCGGGGCCGTTGCCCGCGGTGAGTTCTTCCAGCTGCAGTGAGATGAGCCGGCCGTCCTCGCCGAGTTCGAGCACGTACCAGCTGATTTCCTCGGAGATCCTGCGCACCATTTCCATGCGCTGCAGGGTGAGAGCCACATCCCGGGCCGTCACGGCGGCTTCGATCTCGAGGGCGGAGAGGCTACCCAGCACCTGTTCCAGGCGGTTGCTGTAGTGCTCCAGGTTTGTAGAGCCTGATTCGCGCGGGCCATGATCGCTTGCGAACCCTCGATGGCGTAGCGGTCATTGCCCACGTAAATGGTGATGACGCTCATTGACTGGCTCACGGAGACCACCGGAACATTGGTCTGTTTGGCGGTGCGCTCGGCGGAGCGGTGACGGGTACCGGATTCCTGGGTCTCGATGTGAGCGTCCGGCATGAGCTGCACACCGGCTTTCAGAATGCGGGTGGCATCTCGGTCGCACACGATGGCGCCGTCCATCTTGGCCAGTTCGCGCAGCTTGGTGGGGGTGAATTCGGTGTCGATGTCGAAACCGCCCGAGCACACGGCCTCCACGGACTTGTCGAAGCCCAGCACTATCAACCCGCCGGTCCGACCCCGCAGAATGCGTTCGAGTCCCGTGCGCAACTGGGTTCCGGGTGCCAAGCGGGCCAGGGTTCTACGAAGGGCCGTTTCCTGAGCTTTCACCACGTGATCATCCTACGTGCTATCTGCATGGACCTGGTGCCCAGCCGGGGCTGTTATCCGCACCGTTCAGCAGGGTTGGTCAGCGCTCCCGCGGAGGAAAGAGCAGCTCGATGGCCTGGCTGACCGTGGTGACTTCGCGAACGGAGAATCCCTGGGGAATCTTGCCCGGGCCACTGGGGGAAGCGGGCACCACGGCGTGCGTGAAGCCCAACCGTGCCACCTCCTGGATCCGGCGATTGATGTCCGGCACCGGGCGGACTTCACCTGCCAAACCGATTTCCCCGAAACACACCAAGCGCTGGGGGAGCGGGCGGTCCTGTGCGGCCGAGGCCAGGGCCATACACACCGCCAGGTCGGTGGCCGGTTCGGTGAGCCGCACACCGCCCACGGTAGAGACGTAGCAGTCGAGACTGGCCAGGCCCACCCCTGCCCGGCGCTGCAGGACCGCCAGCAGCATGGCCACGCGTGAACTGTCCAGGCCGGAGGTGGCCCGGCGGGGTTGTGCGGTGCTGGATTTATCCAACAACGCTTGCACCTCGGCCAGCAGGGGCCTGCGACCCTCCACCGTGACGCTCAAACACGTACCGGCCACGGGCAGGGGCGTGCGGGACACGAACAGGCCCGAGGGGTCCGCGACCGATTCGATCCCGGTCTCGCCCAGGTCGAAACAACCGACCTCGTCCGTGGGACCGAAACGGTTCTTGATGGCGCGCAGCAGTCGAATCCTGGAGTGCTTGTCACCCTCGAACTGGCAGACCACGTCCACCAGGTGTTCGAGTAACCGGGGCCCGGCAATGGAGCCTTCCTTGGTGACGTGCCCGACCAGGAGCGTGGTCATGTTCTTGGTCTTGGCCGCGTGAATCAGGCTCGCGGCAACCTCCCGAACCTGGCTGACGCCGCCGGCGGAACCGTCAACCTCGGAACTGGCCAGAGTCTGGACAGAATCCACGATGAGCAGTTGGGGTTTCACCGCCTCCACATGGGCCAGAGCGGTGGAAAGGTCTGTTTCCGCGGTGAGGTAGAGCTTGTCCGCGACCGCACCAATGCGTTCGGCGCGCAGTTTGACCTGCGCGGCGGACTCCTCGCCGGTCACGTACAAAACGTCGCGGGGAGTCTGGCCCCCGGCGACCTTGGCGGCTGCGTCCAGCAGCAGCGTGGACTTACCCACTCCCGGCTCACCCGCGAGGAGGATCACAGCACCGGGAACCAGCCCACCACCGAGTACACGGTCCAGCTCAGGAACGTGCGTGGGCGTGAATTTGGCAATGGACGAGTCCACCTGACCAATGGGCTTGGCAGGTTGCGCCACCGAACGGGCGGCCTGGGTGCGGCCGTGTTCCTGCGCACCACCGGCTTCCTCCACGGTGCCCCAGGACTGACATTCGCCGCACCGACCGACCCATTTGGCCGTGGTCCAGCCGCATTCGGTGCAGCGGTAGGACACTGAGGGTTTGCGGGTCTTGGTGCTCATGCGTTCACAGTATCCAGCCAGTCAGACACGCATAACCGCGCGGAATCAGTCCGCTTGCAGCGGGGGCAGGTGACTGATGGCCACCTGGTGACTGATGCCGGTGGCTTCGATCAGATCGACCACCATGGGCCGGATCATCAGCACGAGCGCCTCACCCTCCATGGTGCGTACACCCATGTCGTGTGGTTCCAGGCGGGCCGCCACGGAGAACAGTTCGTTGCGGGCCTGACGAAGATAGCTCTCTCGCGATTGCGGCTGGCTCACGGCCAGCGCGTTACCCAGGCTCAGCACGGCGTCGGACAGATCGGCGAGCACCTCGGAAAGGGACGTGACGGCGTCGTCGGCGAGGGAGACGTGATCGAGCACGGACGCGAGTCTGCGAGCGAGAACGCGGGAATTTCGCACGGCCAGGTCCAGATAGTGGATGCAATGGTCCAGGTTGTCGATTTCTTCCCGGTGTCTTCGATGGATGGGTGAGGCGTAGGAGATCTCCTTGGACGTCTTCAATCCCGTGCGGACCGAGTCGACCAGAGGTTGGGTCTGACGGCCGCGCACCAGGGCGTGCCATGCCAGACGGGAATCGTAATCGGAGACGGCGCGGGAGGACTCGGCCAGCAGCTCGGAGTACTCCCTGATCAGCTTGCGAACGTCCCCGCGGGGCTCGCGGCGGGGGTCTTCCGGAATGAAGTAGGCCAGCAGCAGCGCGCACAGACAACCGACCACGGCGTCCAACGAGCGGGCGAACACCCCGTCCTGGGACGGGGGTAGCAGCACCACGAGTACCGACTGCAAACCCATCTGGGTGGTGAAGATGGCTCCGTTGTCCAGGAATCGGGCGAGCATGAGCGAAACCAGCAGCACAATCGCCGCTTGCCATTCACCATGGCCCAACGCGTGCATGAGTAGATCGCCCACCACGATGCCCAGGGTGCAACCGATCGCGACCTCAAGCACTCGCCGGTAACGCAACCCGCCCTTGGCATAACCCAGCGAGACCAGAGCAGCGGTTGCCGCGAAAATGGGGCCGTGGTGGCCGAGCAATCGCTCCGCGATGACGTAGGCACCCACGGCGGCCACGGTCATCTGAACCGCTTGGAAGAGCCCGCGGAGCATCCGGTTCCAACCAGTCTTGGAACGTTTGCTCACCGCAGAGGGAACATGAGCAAGCCGGGACCTGTGCTGTTTCGCCTCGCTCGATGACATGACCCCATCTTAGGCAGCGGTGGCGCGAAACCGGCGGCGGGTCGAAGGCCCGGGGCAGGGGGTCCTTTTCGGGAGTGTGCATTAACTCACATTCGCTCGCGTTCATGCACGTGGCCGCCGGAAGAATGGCACTGACGCGTCATCTGTTAACCCTGAGTTCACCTACCTGGAGATCTCTGTCCATATCCACTGCCTACCGTCACGGGTGAACCACTACGGATGTGCAGTTTTCCGTGGTCGAGTCACTGGCCGAGTCCGGCCGTTTTGCGATCCACCGGCACCGCCGGAAATATTCCATGAAGGGGTAACACTGTGAAGGCTTCCTACTTCGGCCGTTCAGCCGCCGTTCTCGCCATTGGCGCCCTCGCCCTGACTGCGTGCGGCTCGGACAACCCGACCGGCAACGAAGGCGGCGATTCCAACGGCGGCGGCGAGTCCAGCGTCTCCGGCACCCTGACCGGTATCGGCGCATCCTCGCAGCAGGCCGCCATGACCGCTTGGCAGAACGGTTTCCAGTCCGCCAACAGCGGCGCCACCGTGCAGTACTCCCCGGACGGCTCCGGCGCGGGCCGCACCGCCTTCCTGGCCGGAGGCGCCCAGTTCGCTGGTTCCGACGCTTCATGAGCGACGAGGAGAACGAGGAATCCAAGGAGCAGTGCGGCCCCGACGGCGCCCTGAACCTCCCCGTCTACATCTCCCCGATCGCCGTGGCCTTCAACCTGCCCGGTGTGGACAGCCTCAAGCTGGACGCCCCCACCATTGCCAAGATCTTCAAGGGCGAGATCGAGTCCTGGAACGCTCCCGAGATCGCCGAGCAGAACCCGGATGCCGATCTCCCGGACACCCGCATCACCGTGGTGCACCGTAACGATGACTCGGGCACCACCGAGAACTTCACCGAGTACCTCCACGCCGCCGCTCCCGAGGACTGGACCGACGAAGCGGATCAGGCTTGGCCCTCCAAGTACGCCGCAGAGAACGACAAGGGCACCTCCGGCGTTGTGAACACCACCCAGGGCACCGAGGGCACCATCACCTACGCGGATGCTTCCGCCGTGGGTGACCTGGGCACCGTGGAGATCAAGGTCGGCGAAGAGTACGTCCCGCACTCCCCGGAAGCTGCAGCCAAGGCCGTTGAGGTCTCCAAGCAGGTCGAGGGCCGTAGCGAGCACGACATGGCCATCGAGCTCGAGCGTGACACCACCGAAGCCGGTGCCTACCCGCTCGTGCTGATCTCCTACCACGTGGTCTGCTCCCAGTACGACTCCCAGGAGACCGCCGACCTGGTCAAGGCCTTCGAGTCCTACGTGATCTCCGAGGACGGCCAGAAGACCGCCGCTGATTCCGCCGGTTCCGCACCGCTGTCCGAGACCCTGCGCGAGCAGCCACGGCCGCAGTGGAATCCATCAAGGTTCAGGGCTGACCTGACGACCTAGCGCGCACAAACGGCGTCGGCGCGTGCAACGCGTCGACGCCGTCTGTGCGCCGAACGCCCGGGCCATACGCTTCCCGATGAGGGAATGGTAGGTTGCCCTGGCACGAGAATTGACCATGATCTGAAGGGACTCTGTACATGTCCACCACAGCGAGCGCACAGAAGCCGGGGACCAAGAACTCCGCGGCCGGTCGCGCGGGTGACTCGATATTCTCAGGATTGAGTCTCGCAGCGGGCATCTTGATCTTTGCCGTGCTCGCGGCCGTGGCACTGTTCCTGCTGCTGCAGGCGCTGCCCACGTTCGCGGCTCCGGCGGACGAGATCACCGGCGGAGAAGGATTCTTCTCATACATTTGGCCCCTCGTGCTCGGCACGCTGATCGCAGCCATCATTGCGCTGTTGATCGCCACGCCCATCGGCATCCTGGTGGCCTGTACATCTCTCACTACGCGCCGGCCCGGATCTCCAAGTCTGTCGGATACGTGATCGACCTGCTGGCCGCGATCCCGTCCGTGATCTACGGTGCGTGGGGCGCCACGGTGCTGGCTCCCGCGCTGGTGCCGTTCTACAACTGGTTGGCCGATAACCTCGGTTTCATCCCGATCTTCGCGGGCCCGCATCCCAGACCGGTAAGACCATGATGACCGCCGGCGTGGTGCTGGCCATCATGATCCTGCCCATCATCACCTCCATGTCCCGCGAGATCTTCACCCAGACCCCCAAGCTGCACGAAGAAGCAGCGCTGGCCCTGGGCGCGACCCGTTGGGAAATGATCCGGATGTCCGTTCTGCCCTTCGCGCGACCGGGCATCATCTCCTCCGTCATGCTGGCCCTGGGACGTGCACTGGGCGAAACCATGGCGGTGGCACTGGTGCTGTCCTCCGGCCCCATGATCGCGTCCCTGATCAAGTCCGGCAATCAGACGATCGCTGCGGAAATCGCCTTGAACTTCCCCGAGGCCTACGGCCTGCGGTTGTCCGAGCTGATCGCGGCCGGTCTGGTGCTGTTCCTGATCACCCTGGTGGTCAACATGATCGCTCGCGCCATCATTGCCCGCTACAAGGAATTCTCGGGAGCTAACTGATGTCAACGACTACGACTAAGCCCGGTACCTCTCCCGTGCGCGAGTCCCGACTGACTCGCGGTCAGCGCCCCAAGTGGCTCATCCCCGTGATCGGTGTGGGCGCCATTGTCGTGGGTGCTGCGATCTCAGCACTCATCGGCTTCAACATCGCCACGTGGGCGATCTTCGCCGCGCTCGTGTTCCTGATCGTGGGCCCGCTGTTGATCGGTGCGATCGAAGGCTCACGAGCCGGTTCCGATTCGCTCATGACCTTCCTGGTCTACACCGCGTTCATCCTGGCTGTGATCCCGCTGATCTCGGTGATCTACACGGTGCTGGCCAACGGTATCCCCGGCCTGACCTCCAACCTGTTGTTCACGTCAATGAACGGCGTGACCGGCGCGCAGGACAACTTTGCGGAAGCTCCCGGAGACGTGGTGGGCGGTGCCTACCACGCGATCGTGGGCACGGTGTCCATCACCTTCTGGGCAACCTGATGTCCGTGCCGATCGGCCTGCTGACCGCCATCTACCTGGTGGAGTACTCCAACAACGGCTGGCTGGGTAAGGCCATCACCTTCTTCGTGGACGTCATGACCGGTATCCCGTCCATCGTGGCCGGTCTGTTCGCGGCGGCGTTGTTCGGCATGATCTTCGGCCCGTCCACCCGTACCGGTATTGTGGCCGCGGTCGCCTTGACCGTGCTCATGATTCCCACGGTTGTGAAGAACACCGAAGAAATGCTGCGCATCGTTCCCAACGAACTGCGCGAGGCCTCCTACGCATTGGGCGTGCGGAAGTGGCGCACCATCCTCAAGGTGGTCATCCCCACCGCGATCTCGGGTATCGCCTCCGGCGTTACGCTGGCTATTGCCCGCGTGATCGGTGAGACCGCTCCGCTGCTGGTAACCGCGGGCTTTGCAACGGCCATCAACTGGAACTCGTTCTCCGGTTGGATGACCACGCTGCCCACGTACATTTACTACCAGATCATGACACCCACCTCGCCCACCAACCCCGACCCCTCACTGCAGCGGGCCTGGGCCGCGGCACTGATCCTGATCGCGATCGTGATGCTGCTCAACCTTCTTGCCCGACTGATCGCCAAGGCCTTCGCGCCTAAGACGCCGGCCGCTAAGCATCCATCGAGTCACGAGTCCTAAGGAATCCACACCATGTCGAAACGAATCGACGTTGAAGACCTGAACGTTTACTACGGCGACTTCCTGGCCGTCGAGGACGTCAACATCAACATTGAAGCGCGGTCCGTGACCGCTTTCATCGGCCCTTCCGGTTGCGGTAAGTCCACCTTCCTGCGCACGCTCAACCGCATGCACGAGGTCATCCCCGGTGCCTACGCCAAGGGCAAGGTGCTGTTGGACGGCGACGACCTGTACGGCAAGGGCGTGGACCCGGTTACGGTGCGTTCGATGATCGGTATGGTCTTCCAACGCCCCAACCCGTTCCCCACCATGTCCATCCGCGACAACGTGCTGGCGGGTGTGAAGCTCAACAACAAGCGCATCTCCTCCAAGGACGCGGATGAGCTGGTCGAGTCCTCGCTGCGCGGTGCCAACCTCTGGAACGAGGTCAAGGACCGTCTGAACAAGCCGGGTTCGGGTCTGTCCGGTGGTCAGCAGCAGCGTCTGTGCATCGCTCGCGCCATTGCCGTGAAGCCGGACGTGATCCTCATGGACGAGCCCTGCTCCGCGCTGGACCCCATCTCCACGCTGGCCATTGAGGACCTCATCAACGAGCTCAAGACCGATTACACCGTGGTGATCGTGACGCACAATATGCAGCAGGCATCGCGTGTGTCCGACCGGACGGCATTCTTCAACATCGAGGGCACCGGTAAGCCGGGCAAGCTCATCGAGTACGCGCCCACCACGGAAATCTTCAACAACCCGCAGAAGAAGGAGACCGAGGACTACGTGTCCGGCCGCTTCGGCTGATCGGTCACGTTTCGCCCGACTCCTGATTCACTACGACGCCGCTGCGCGCGCTGGTTCCCCACGCTGGGGCCGGTGGGCGCGGCGGTGTCGTTGTGTTGTGGCGGTGTTCTAGGGGCTCAGCTGCAGTAGCGGCGAGGCCGCCAGGAACAACGTGCTCGAGACCAGCGCGCACGCCGGGACCGTGCCGGCCCAGGTGAGCAGGACCTGCACCAGCGTGCGGTGGTAGACGGTGCGGAAGCGCTGGCCGGAACCCGCACCCAGGATGGCTGCCGTGCTGGTCTGGGACGTGGACATGGGCAGCGGGACCAGGAAACCACCGACGAACAAGAGGGTGCCGGCGACCGTTTGGGCACGGCGCGCGGAGCGGGTCCAGGTTCACCACGCGCGAGGACAGGGTGTAGGCAATGCGCCAACCACCCAGCAGGGTTCCCGCGCCCAGGCACAGCCCCACGAGCAGGGGAATCCACCACGGAATGTGGGAGATGGGGATGACCATGCCGTAGCACATGAGCAGGACCACGAAGATCCAGATGGCCCGGCGGCCGTGCTGGATCCCGTGACCGAAGTGGATCGCGGCCGCACCGGTGGCCTGCACAATGGCGGAGCGGCTCTTCACCACGCCGGGTGCTTCATGCCGTACCAGGTATACAGCCAGGAAAACCAGTAGTTGAGCAAGCACGAAGGCAATGGCCGGGGCCACCACAATCGGCAGCGCCAACCGCCAGATCGTGTAACTGTTGACGGCCAGATCGTGCGCCAATCCCACGGCGTACGCGCCCACGAGCGAACCGATGATGCCACCGCTCATGGCGGCGGTAGAGGACGAGGGCATGGCCCACCACCAGGTGAGCATGTCCCAGGCTATGGCGGTGATCAGGGTACAAATGATGACCACGGTTCCCACCGTGCTGATGGGAATGGGAATGTCGAACGGGATCAACTGCGTGAGGACCAAGCCCACGGTGAGTGCGCCGGCCAGGTTGAAGACCGCGCCCATGCCCACGGCCACCCGCGGGGTGAGCGCGTTGAACCGCACTGGCAAGGCATTCGCGTTGGATGCGTCATGAAAACCGTTGACCACCGTGAACGCGATGGCCAGCACAAAGCCGACGACCAGAAGAAGTTCTGCCATGGTCTATCAGGATTCCGCGACGAGTACTCGGCCGACCTCGGCGGACACGTGTGACAGGGCACGGGAGGCATCGAGGATCCGGGCCGCGGTATCCATGCGGCGCAGTGCGTGGGGAGCCTTGTGCTTGTCGAGCAGAGCGGCCCGATAATTACGGTGCGTGCGCTCGGACTGGCGGGACAGGCGGATCATCTCGAACCAGTAGTCGTCCAGCTCATCCAGGGTGGCCAGCCGTCCCATGGCCTTGGTGGTCATCTCGGCCATCAAGCGAATGGTGTTCAACTGCTCCGTGGCGTACGAGGTGGGGCGGCCGATCTGATACAGCTCCTGGGTCTCCGCGCACGCGACCAGGGCTTCCACGGACTTCAGGATCCACTGCCCCAGGATGTACAGGTCCTGACGGGGGATGGGCACCACGTACGACGAGCGGGTGGTGGTCATCAGCGAGAAGTAGAGGTTGGAGCACTCGTCCTCGGTGTCCATGAGCGCTTGCAAGGTTTCCGCGCGGCGCTCGTCGGAGGCGCTGATGTGTTCGGCCAACAGATCCACGCACGTGGTGACGCACTGGGACATTTGAACCAACAGTTCAATTACCCGCTCGTCTTCGGGGAAGATCCGAAAGGCCATCCGCGCGCCCATCCTTAGGTGTCATCCAAGTGAATTTTCGCCCTCACTGTACCCGCAGAAGGTAAACAGGTTGGGCGTTCGGAGACATGGTCAGACCATTACCGGTCCGTAGGATGGATTGGTCGTGTAAAACCAGGGAAGTAAGGGGTGCCGGACCGGGAGCGCCTCTCGGCGGAAGGCCGCTCGTAGCGGCTAAATGATGGAGCCCGGGGCTGCCACGGCCCGACACCTGTTGTCCATGCTAAACCCTGGCACGGGGGCTAATCCAATGCTCCGGCTCGCCACGCCTTGGCGGCGGCGTCCAGTTCGTTGGCCGTTCGGGACAGCCTGGGGATGCGCTGGTCCGCGTGCCGGACGGCCAGGCTGGGGATGTCTTGCGTGCGTTCCTGGCCCAGCGCGATCACCCGACAGAACGCCGCGAAACGCTCCAGGCGACGTCGAACTCGCCGTTGAACGCACCGGAGAGGATCGTATCCGCGACCTGGCAAATCTCCTCGGCCCCGGGGAGGCCTGCCACTCCGGCCACGACGTCCGAAACCTGAGCCGTGCCCTTGCCCGCGGCGAACCAGCGGCCCATGCGGTGCGGATCCGTGCGGGCTGCGGCACGCAGGGCGTACAACCGCCACAGGGCGCCGGGCAGCGAGACGGCGGGAGCCTGCGCCCAGAGCTCGGCAATGCCTTCCAGACCCTGTTCGTCCGTGAGCTGGACCAGGCGCTGATGCACTTCCGGATCGTCCGCCTCACGGCCCCGTGACACCAGCGCGTGGGCGGCCAGGTGTGCGGCCTCCGAAATCCGCGCAGGATCCGTACCGCCCTCGTGGGCGTCGAACTGCTCGGGCGAGAATTTCACGGGTGAATGGTGCTGGCGCGGTTCATTCATGCGCCCAGCCTACGCCCGTGATCAGTCGGTCGTGTGGGATTCCCCGGCCTGCTGACGCCAACGTTCCTCGATGCGACGCATCGCGTGAGCGGAGACCGCCCGCCACCAGCGCAACGCAAGTTCGGGGTGGGTTTTTTCGAGCTCGTCCACTGCTTCCGGGGGCAGCTTGCGGGCCACCACGTCCGTGAGCGTGGTGAAACTGACCATGTGGCGCGAATCCGTGCCCAGGGCCACTTCACCGAAACTCTTACCCGGGCCGAGAACCTCGAGTTCGACCCGCTCACCGGTGGGGGAGCGGCGGGTGATCTCCACGTTTCCGGAGACCACCATGTACACGCCCTCGAAGCGCTGGCCGGCGCGCAGCACCGTGGTGCCGGCGGGCCATTCCACGCGCGTGGTCATGGAGCGGATTTCCTCGACGTCATCGTCGGAGAGCGAGCTGAGCAGGTCCGAGTCCGTGGAACGCACCTTGTCCGGCATGCACTCCGGGCCGCCGAATTTCTCCAGGATCTCGTCCTCTGCCCACGTCAGAGCCTCCGCGCGGGTGGGGAAAACGGTCACGGGATGCTCGAGGCCCTGCGTGTGTTCGGAACCCTTCTCCGCGATGATCGCGAGGTGACGGCCGGCATGCTCCAGCTGTTCCGAGGTCCGCCCCAACAGGGGCATGACATAGCGGGCCAGGTCATCTACCTGGCGGATGTCGACCAGCACATACGCGCACTCGCGCGCGGCCTCACGAATGGTACGAATCGCGGTCTCGGCACCGGCGAAGCGTAGGTCACCCTGAAGCTCCAGGATGCGCACGTCCTCACCGTGTTCTTCGAGCACCTCGTTGGCGGCGTCGTTACGGCGCATCAACGACGGCGCCTCGGACAGGTAGTAACCCGAGCGCACGGTGGAGTGCCCATTGCGTTCGGTCCGGGCAAAGTGCAGGTCCAGGTCTTGGCTGAGACGCTCACAGGCGGCGATGCCGCGCACCGAATTGCCGTGCTGATCCAACGGCGGGGAGAACACGGCCACGGCCAGCTGACCGGGCAGCACGGCAATGATGCCACCCGCCACGCCGGACTTGGCGGGCAGGCCGACTTTGAGCGCCCAGCGCCCGGCGTCGTCGTACATGCCGCACGTGTACATCACGGACAGCACGTCGGAGACCACCTGGGTGTCGAGCACGCGCTCTTCCGTGAGCGGGTTGATGCCGCCGGCCGCGAGCGTGGCGCCCATGCGCGCCAAGTCCACGCAGTTGAGCATGACCGAGCATTGCGCAAAGTAGTCTTCGAGCGATTCGGTGGGGTCGCCCTCGATGATGCCGCGGGATGAAAGTAGCCACCCGAGCGCACGGTTACGGTCTCCGGAGCGGTGTTCCTGGGCATGGATGGTCTTGTTGATGCGCAACTGGCGCCCGGCCAGTCGGGAGTACAAGCGCAGGATGCGCTCGCGGCGCGTGCCGTGGGCGGTGTTCTTGACCAGGGACGTGGCCGCGATCGCCCCGGCGTTGATCATGGGGTTCGCGGGGCGCCCGGTGTCCGGCTGCAGGGAGATCTCGTTGAACGCGTCACCGCTGGGTTCCACGTCGATCTTCTCGAACACACCGTCCATGCCGCGGTCCGTGAGCGCCTGCGCATACGTGAAGGCCTTGGAGATCGACTGGATGCAGAACTCCTGCTTGGAGGCTCCGGCCTGGTAAATCGCGCCGTCCACGGTGGCCACCGCGATGCCGATGGGATTGGGGTCAGCGTTGGCTAGCGCGGGAATGGAGTCCTTGACGGCCCCGCCCTCAACCTCTCGAAGGTCCTCCACTACCCGTTGCAGGTATTCGGTGATGACGGAGGGGCCCAACTTGGTTTTGGGAACGGTGCTCATGAAGTACGTACCTCTTGCGGGACCACGGGTGAACCGGACAGCACACGGATCACCACGGATGAACAGATGGATTGGGTCAGCAGAATCCCCACGAGCACCACCAGTTGCAGCATGGCAGCTTCAGTGGGGGATGCGCCTCCTAACAAGGCTCCCACAAATGCGCCGGGCAAGGTGACCAAACCGGTCGCGCGGGTCTGATCGATGTTGGGGATCAAGGATTCCTTCATCGATTCCTGCGCCACGGACTGGTGCGCGACCTGAGAAGTGGCACCGAGAGAGAGCCAAGCCTCGATTTCACCGCGGCGGGCCACCGTGGAGCGTTCGAAGTTCCGTCCGGTCAGGGTTGCCGCGCTCATCGTATTGCCGATCACGATGCCGGCCACCGCGACCACGTTGGCGACCTCCCACTCGACCAGGCGCATGCCGAAGATCAGGCCGATCGTGATCAGGCTCCCACGAAAATGCCTGTGACCACGGCCTTGCGCGCATCCGGAATCCCCTTGAGTCTGCTGAACGAGGTCCAGGACGCTGTGGAAAGCATCAGCACGACGAACGCCAGAACCAACCATGGCAGAGCCAACACGCCGCGCAGAATCAGGGCGATGACAGCCAGCTGCACGGCCGCTCGAATCACTGCCACGAGCGGTTGCGCCCCGAGCCTGACCCCTGCTTGCCGTTGCACCAGGATCGCCAGCAGTGTCATGGCCAGCAGGCCCGCCGCGAACCACCAGATGTTCTCCACCCGGCCAGGTTAGTCACGCGGGGACGTGTTCCCCTCACGCATGACGGTAAGCGAAGCGGTGGGCTTGGCGGTGTGCGCGACTAGTGCGTGTGTGGTGGGGTCGAAAGTGGAAAAGTGCTACGCCTGCGGTAGAGTAGCGGTGCTCCGTTTCCGGTTCGCCGTTGCGGGGCACGCGCCTTTAGCTCAGTTGGTAGAGCAGTGGACTTTTAATCCATGGGTCGTGGGTTCGAGCCCCACAGGGCGCACCACATGCACAAGGCCCGAACCTTGCGCCGTTGACGTCCAGCGGCCAGGGTTCGGGCCTTTGTCATGCGTGGCTCCGCAGCGGGTACGACGACGGCACTCTCAACGATTCGAGGGCCTCGCAGCTATCGCTCGGATCACCTGTGGCTCAGGGTGATGTTCAGCCCAACGCGGCCACCAGCGCGGGCAAAGCCTGGCCGGCCATGCGCGCCAGACGTGATCAGCACTGGCCGAAACCTCCGACGCTTGCGGATTGATTTCCACGACAGGAACACCACGTGCCGCGGCAAGATCCGGGATGCCCGCCGCGGGGTACACCAGCCCGGAGGTCCCCACGACCAGTACGAGGTCCGCGTCCTGCACCGCCTCGACAGACTCCTGGAACGCCCGCTCCGGCAGGGCCTCGCCGAACCACACCACACCCGGGCGGATCAGCCACCGCACTGTTCGAACACGGGTGGGTCGAGCTGAGCCACGGGTTCCGTGACGGGCGGATAATCGACGTCGGCGGGCGTACCGCAGCGCGCGCAACGTAACGCGAAGAGATCGCCGTGGACGTGGGCGAGCACCGCGGCACCCGCTCGCTCGTGCAAGTCATCGACGTTCTGGGTGGAGATCCGCAGATTAACCTCGGGGCGGGCCTGCCACTGCGCCAGCGCCACGTGTCCGGGGTGCGGTTCGGCCCCGCGCACGAGCGACGCTCGCCACGCGTACCAGGCCCAACACTGGGCGGGATCGTCCTCCCAAGCCTCCGGTGTGGCCAGCTCCGTGGGATCGAAACGCTCCCACAGCCCGGTTTGGGCATCACGGAAAGTCGGAACACCGGATTCGGCGGACATTCCCGCACCGGTCAGTACCGTTACACGCCGCGCCGAACGGGCAAGTTCGAGGACCTCGGTGGGAATCTGCTCGGTGGAGGACATGATTCTCAGGCTAGTGGCTGAGGAAATCCTCCGGCAGGGGCCAGGGCCAACGAGTCAGCCTCACCGACAGATTCGAAAGCTCTACACCGGAGCGAATCGGCCGCCCTGTCCGCGATCGCGGCATCCGCCAACCGGGTGATGCGATACGTGAAGCGATAGGTGGAATCACGTCCGCTGCACACCGTGTTCTCCTCACACGGGGACAGTTCCGTGGATTCGGTGAAGACGTCGCCAACGCGTGGCAGAACGGATTCCACGTCCTGGGTGGTGAAACTCAGGGGTTTCCATCCGATGAAGTCGTCTCCGTCGCCATTGTCGGCGCAGTGGCGACCACTATGACGAAGGCCCTGATGAGGCACGCAGAAACCAGCACCGTAGGAGCCCCAACCCACGGGGTCCTTTTCCCACAAGGTGACTTTGAATCCGAGGCGAGTCGCCGGCTCGCCCGCGGTGCTGCACAGTGAATCCCTGTTCAGGGTGGCAACTCCGGCTTGAACCCCCACGATGCAACTGGTCCGGGGATTGAAGGTGCGAGTTTCTCCGGTGTCCACACCGTCGAATGCGTCCGAGACGCTCCACCCGGTGATGTCCACGGTCCTAACCATGACCTCGTCGCTGCCCAGGTCCGTGTAACCGGTTTCGTCAACGGCGGTGAAACTGACGGCCTCGATCTTGTACCGCGGTTCTTTCCACGCGGGACCGGGAACCACTGAACCGCCGGGCGGGGCGTGGACGGATGCGATCGATGGTGTTGTCACGAGTGCGAAGGCGGACGCGAGGAGCGCTGCGGACAGGCCGAGGCGCGATAGGGGTTTCATGCTGAGTTCCCTGGAGATGGTCAGATCCAGGCCCTGCAGTGAGGCGCGATTCGCTTCCCCGATCAATGAGCACAGGAGTCCATCCACTGCTCATTTTCGCTCGTCAGCGGGTCAAAGTCAAGAAAATCTTGACAATCTGCAGGCAGACTGATATGCAACGTTCACTCAAAATGAGGGTGATAGCCCGACAATGCCTGACCGCTTCGGTGCATCATGATGGATGCATGCCAATGTCCACAGCCTCGCCGCCCCGCAGCATGTCGCAGCGCGTGAAGCAGAATGTGGCCCGGGTGGAATCTCCAGGCCGGATTCCAGGCATCGATCTGGCGCGGGGTTTGGCGATTCTGGGCATGTACGTCGCCCATCTGACGGTGGTCGCACCCTTGGAATGGTCCCGGCCGGAGACCTGGCTCGGGGTGGTCGAAGGCAGGTCCGCCATTCTCTTCGCGACCCTTGCCGGTGTGTCTTTGGGACTCATGGGTGCTGGGTTGCGAACTCGAGCCGACGCCCAAGATGCCGTGCGCGCCCAACCCAGCTCCATCGTGATCCGGGCGGTGCTCATCTGGGCACTCGGGCTACTTTTGCTCAGCCTGGACGTCCCCGTGTTCGTAGTGCTTCCCGCTTACGGCGTGCTCTTGTTGATCGGCGCGTTCATGGTTTCGTGGTCCACGCGCGCGCTCGTCATTACGGCGGCGTTCACGGCCGCGATCGCGCCATTCGTCGTGACGCTTCTTGACAGCGGGGGCCCGCCCGCATCGGGAAGTGTGGGGGAGTTCTTCTCCGACATGCTCGGCTGGAATTACCCCTTCGTGTTGTGGCTGGCGTTCGTGGCCGTGGGCATCATTGCCGGTCGGTTGATCCGTCGAGGAATCGGTTCCACGGTGCTGTTGCTCGGGTCCGGGGTGGCGCTCGCGGTGCTGGGGTACGCAGTGCTCGGCCCGGTGGGGAACCAGGTGGTCGGACGCTACGGTACGGATCTGCCCGTCAGCTCGAGTATGTGGCTGATGTCAGTGTTTCGCGATGACCCTCACTCGCACGGGGTCGGCGAAGCGTTCGGATCGGGAGGCTTTGCGCTCGCGGTCCTCGCATTGTGCGTTCTCGCGGGCACGACGGCGCTGCGCTGGCTTCTGTGGCCGCTCCGGGTCATCGGGTCCATGCCATTGACGGCATACACCGCGCATCTTCTGGTGTGGGGGATCTGGATCATGGTCACCCCGGGAGTGGGGTCAGACATCCATCGGCTGCACGGATTCTTGGCGCTCGACCCGTTCTGGCCCATCACCCTGGGTGTAACCGCAGGCTGCATCGTGTGGGCATTGATCTGGGGCAAGGGGCCTTTGGAGCAACTCGTCCATGTGCTGTCGACCGGCGCGACGCAATCGACCAGTCCGAAGGATCAGAATCAGCCGGAGCGCGGCAAGGCAGGCGAGTTATAGGGAGGCGATGGCCCGGGCCAACTTCTCATCGGACGCGTACATCGCGGATTCGTCGAAGGTGGATGCGGTGCTCATGATCTCGTCCGCACCGGTCCGTTCGAGCATTTCGCTGACCTCGCTCAGAACTCGGTCCTCGGTCCCCGCAATCGTGGAGGCCAAGGCCTGGGCCACGTATCGTTCTTGCCGCTCCGTGAGCTCGGTGGGGAGCGACGTCGTTGGGGCGAGCGGCGGGAAAGCCCCGGTGAGGCGGGACTGGGCCATCGCCCAGGCCTCAGGTACGGCAAGCTCGCGTGCCTCGGCCGCGGAGTCGGCCACGTACATCTCGGTGGACACGACCAGGTACGGCTCGGCCTGCTGAGTGCTTGGGTGGAATTCGGCACGGTACTCGTCGAAGGGTTCCGGCCCGGCCGTGAGTAGCGGTCCACCAACTACGGCGGGCAGACCCAGCTGGGCCGCGATCTTGAGCCCGGAACCGGTACCCAACACGAAGAGCGGGACGTCGCCGGCGCTCGCGGGGCGAATCGTGATGTCTGCGGAACCGGCCAAGTAATCGCGAACGGATTGGATGTCCGCCGCGAAATCGCGCGGGGAAGCCTTCAGCGCTCCCAGGGCTTCACGGACCGGTTTGGTGAAGCCCAACGAACGCCCGAGACCCAGGTCGAAACGCTCGCCATGCAGCGCGGTGAGCACCGCGAACTCTTCGGCCACCACGATGGGGCGATGGTTCGGAAGCATGACTCCGCCGGACCCCACGCGGATCGTCCGGGTAGCTGCGGCAACCGCCTGGGCGAGTAAAGCAGGCGTGCCCGAGGCGACCCCCGGAACCCCATGGTGCTCGGACACCCAGAACCGTCGATACCCGGCTGCGTCTGCGCGCCGGGCGCGTTCCACGGTTTGATGCAGCGCGGCGGCATCGGACTGTCCTTGGCGTGTGCGGGACCGGTCGAGGAGTGAAAGTGGAATACCCATCATTCACAGAACACGGCCGCGGTGACACTCATTCCACCGTCCGCCGGGAACGGTCACAGGTCGCGATCGATAATCACCGCAGCGTGATCGAATCCAAAGCCTCCTGGGCTTCCTTGGTCAGGTTCTCCGGCAGCGGTGCACTCTTGACCGATTCTGCCGCCAGCCGCTGACCCTCGGGGCTGACCACGTAGTGCCCGAAGGTCTTGATCAGCTCCAGGGTTTCCGGGTCGCTGTAGCTGGTGCAGAACACGTGGTAGGAGGCCAGGACCACGGGGTAGGCGCCCTGGGCGTCCGGTGTGCGGTCGATGTCCAGGGCGATGTCGTGTTCGCCGGTTCCTTCAACGCGGGACGAGACGCCCACCGCGGTGGCGGCGGTCTCCGCGGTGACGGGCACGTATTCGTCGCCCACCTTGACCTTGGCCTTGCCCAGCGACTCTCCGACCAGGGAGTCATCTGCGTAGGTGATGGCGCCCTCGGTCTGGTTCGTCACGGTCACCACACCGTTATTGCCTTGAGCGCGCTCGCTGGGTAGGGAGTTGGGCCAACCGCCGTCGTGCTCGTCGGTCCAGACCTCCGGGGTGGTGGCCTCGAGGTACTGGGTGAAGCTCTCGGTGGTACCGGAGTCATCCGCGCGGGCCACCGGGGTGATCACGCTGTCCGGGAGGTTCACGTCCGGGTTCTGATCGGCGATGGCTGGATCGTTCCACTGCGTGATCTCGTGCCGGAAGATCTTGGCGATCGTGGGGGCGTCAAGGTTCAGCTCATCGATGCCGGGCAAGTTGAAGGCCACGCTGATGGGGGAGATGTACACCGGGATGTTGATGGCTCCACCCGGACCGCAGGCTTCCTGGACGTCGGCCTGTTCCTCTTCGTCCAGATAGGCATCGGAACCCGCGAAGTCCGTGCCGCCGCCCACCAGCGCAGAGCGACCAGCGCCGGAGCCCGCCGAGAGGTACTGCACATTGGCGTTGGGGTACTTGGACTCGAAGCCTGTGCGCCAGGTCTGCATGGCCGCGTTCTGAGCGGATGAGCCGATTCCCGTGAGGATCCCGGAGAGTGAGGCGTCGCCCTGCTCCGCGGCCTTGCGCTGCTCCTCACCCAGTGGGTAGTCGGAGCCGCAACCGGTCAGGAGAATGCCCGCAGCGAGCGCCAGGGCACCGTATTTCACGGAGCTCTTGGTTGTGCGAGGGGCAGGGGTTCGACGCATGTTCATCTCCAGGACATGTTGAAGGCAGATGTCCATGGTAAACGCGCATCCTCCCAGGTGGCGCATCTCAGAATGCGGCGCACATCACCGTTCACACTTGTGAATGCTTGGGATAAGATTCCCGGTGAACGATCAATGCGGATCTCCCGCGACTTCCCCTTTCACCTTGAGGTTTCACCATGCCTACTGCTTCCATGCCATCTCGTTTGGCTGCCGAGTTCCTCGGTACTTTCGTCCTCGTTCTGGGTGGTTGTGGCGCAGCGTTCTGGCCGCCTACTTCC
This sequence comes from Kocuria atrinae C3-8, assembly GCF_000286355.1. Classification (GTDB taxonomy): domain Bacteria; phylum Actinomycetota; class Actinomycetes; order Actinomycetales; family Micrococcaceae; genus Kocuria; species Kocuria atrinae_A. The sequence continues at coordinate 31,682 of NZ_AJXN01000101.1, forward strand.
CGAACGCAGATAACCCCAACATCAACATGGGCATCGGCTTTGTCGGTGTCGCCCTGGCCTTCGGTCTGACCGTCCTGTGCATGGCCTACGCCGTGGGCCACATCTCCGGCGGTCACTTCAACCCCGCCGTGACGATCGGTGCCTGGCTGGCCGGCCGCGTTGAGGCTGCTGCCGTGCTGCCCTACATCCTGATCCAGATCGTCGGTGCCTCCGCTGCCGGTGGCGTGCTGTTCCTGATTGCCTCGGGCAAGTCCGGGTTCGACGCCGTGGAGTCCGGTTTCGCAAGCAACGGTTACGGTGAACTCTCCCCGGGCGGGTACTCCCTGCTGGCCGTTCTGGTCACCGAGATCGTCCTGACCGCCATCTTCCTGTTCATCATCCTGGGCTCGACCGACCGTCGCGCTCCCGTGGGCATGGCCCCGATCGCGATCGGCCTGGGCCTGACCCTGATCCACCTGGTGAGCATCCCCGTGTCCAACACCTCCGTGAACCCGGCACGCTCGTTGGGCGTTGCATGGTTCGCCGGACCCGATGCTCTCGGCCAGGTGTGGCTGTTCATCGTGGCGCCGATCGTGGGCGCCGCTATTGCGGGCCTGACCTACAAGCTGCTCTTCCCCAGCCGCGAGGACGAGCTGCTCGAGGACATGGCTGACAGCCAGGAAGTGCGTAACGCGCGCGAACCTCGCTGACCCGAGCGCGGAGTCGTCGTTGTCCAGACGCCGCAATAGTTGAACATGGCTGTGGCCCCACCGAACGGTGGGGCCACAGCCATGTTCGGGCATGCTAAGACGCCGGTGTGCGCCTGTTGTGAGGTCCACGAATCACCGAGAAGACGATCAGTGCCAGTCCGACCACGCCCAACAAGGCATGGATTCCGTAGTGCTGGTCCGAGAACCACAGGATGTCGTCATTGACGGTCACTGCGGGCAAGAAACCTGCGACTCCGACCAGAAAACATACGAGCCCGACGATCAGCACGGCCAGTTGCATAGGGGACCGCCTGCGGGGGCTACTCGGGTTTGAGCCGTGGTTCTCCAGGCCGGCTTCCATCGGGTTGCCCCACCCCGCTGATTCGGCACGGCTGGGAGTGGCTGGTCGATCGGTGTGGTCAGGGTGTCCGGGGGCGGGATTTGGGCTGCTCATGATCAGTCCTCGGAAGCGCTCGATGGCCACGACCCGGTCCGGGCCGACGCACCGCGCCGAGTCATTGTCCTGACGCGGTGGGGTCATTAACAATAATGCGTCGGTTGATCATGCTGAAGGGCGGGACGCTTTATGACTTGGTGGACCACGAGTCCCGCGATCAACGACCAGAACGCTGCACCGATCCCGACCACCACTACACCGGACGCCGCCACAAGGAACGTCACGGCAGCGGGAACACGGCTGTCTTCAGAGGCCAGGGCGCTGCCTGCCGAGGAAGCGAATGTGGCGATCAGGGCAAGCCCGGCGACCGCCGCGAGCAAACCCGGGGGAGCGGCGTCGGAAGCTGCGGCCACGGCGGGTGAAAGCGGGCCGAGCAGCATATAGACGACTCCGCAGGCCACCCCGGCGATCCAGCGCCGGGCGGGATCCGGACCGGCCTCGGGGCCGGCGGCCAGCGCGGCAGAAATGGCCGCCAGGTTGATCGCGTGCCCGCCGGCTGGTGCTCCGAGCGCGGTGGTGGCGCCCGTGTAGACCAGAGCTGAGCGCATCGGCGCGGGGTATCCGAAGGAGGCCAGGACCGTGACGCCGGGGATGTTCTGGCTGGTCATGGTGACCACGTACAGGGGCAGGGCAATCGCCACGGCCACGTCCCACGAAAACGCGGGAGTGGTCCACGTCAGGCGGGGCTGTAACGACGCGAGGTCGAGTGCCCCAAAGGTCCCGCTGAAGGCCATGACCGCGATTGCCGCGGCCAAGGCGCCCGGCACGGCCCAACGGGGAGCCAGCCGCAGCATCACGAGCCAGGTGAGGACCAGAGGCCGATGACCAGGGCGTCTGCGCCAACGACAGGAAGGGCGCCACGCACAGCGGCAGCAGAACGCCCGCGAGCATGGCGGAAGCAATGGACGTGGGGATCTTGCCGACCAGCACGGCGAGCTGGCGGAACAGGCCAGTGAGAAGAATGAGCACTCCGGTAATCACGAAGGCGCCCACCGCCGTGGCGAACCCACCGGCGGGCGCGGCCGTGGTGGCCAGGAGCGCGGCACCCGGGGTGGACCAGGCCATGGTTACGGGAACCCGGAACCGCCAGGAGAAGAGCACGCATCCCAGACCCATGGTCAAACACAGGATGGCCACTCCTGAACCGGCTTCCGCGGGTGAGGCTCCCACTGCGGTCAGCCCAGCCAGCACCACGGCGAAGGATGATGAAAATCCCACCACGGCGGAGATCACACCCGCCAGGAGGGCCTCCGAATTCTGGCCTCGACTGGTCGGCCGTACTGACATGCGAGGGGTCCTTCGGTTTACGAATTGTTCAGATAACAGTGGCACGCTACCGCGAGAGCACGGGCCGGGGCGGACACTCGATGCTGGGTCGCGATACTTTCTCGGCAACCAACCAAAGCCCGTATCTTTGAGAGAAACACCCATTGCTTCGCGGCTTGGTCATGCCCGCAGCACGCCGCCGACCGAAAGGGGTTGCCGTCATCAGTGTCGAGACAGGCACGGGCCGCGCCTCTTGGCAACCCGGTGAAATGGTCGGCCCCACCCCGGCGCGCAGCTTTCCAAAGTTCCGTCCGGAAATCGAGGGTCTGCGCGCGATAGCGGTCCTCCTGGTCATGGTCTTCCACATCTGGGAAGGTCGGGTCTCCGGCGGCGTGGACGTGTTCTTCGTGATCTCCGCTTTCTTACTTACCGGTTCTTTCACGCGAGCCTTCGAGAGCGGAAAGCCGATCCGGCTGGCCGCCTACTGGTTGCGGACATTCTCGCGGTTGCTGCCTCCACTGGCAGTGATGCTGGTGGTCATGGCGGCTGCGATCATGCTCCTGTATCCGGCGTCGAGACAGGACCTCTTGATCGGGCATTTGTGGGCCTCCGCGAGCTACGTGCTCAACTGGGTGCTGTCCGAACAAGCCGTGGATTATTACCAGGCTCTGGGGTGTTGTCCTCGCCGGTTCAACATGTGTGGTCACTGTCGATCCAGGGGCAGGTCTTCATTCTGTGGCCTCTCATCATGCTGGCGTGCGCCGGTGTTGCCAAGGCTGCCGGGGTGACCTTCCGGCGCGTGGCCACATATGCCTTTGCTGCCATCTTTGGGTTGTCCCTGCTGCATTCCGTGGTCTCCACCGCGCTCGACCCCGAGTACGCATATTTCGAGGCCACCGCTCGTTGGTGGGAGTTCGCCGCGGGAAGTTTGGTGGCTCTCCTCGTCACCCGGCCCGGGCGGGGAAAGATCGCCGACGCCGCCGGTTGGCTGGGCGTCGCGCTGATCGTGGTCTGCGCGTTCGGTGCCGGGCCCGAAGCACGCTTCCCCGGGTGGATCTCGTTGCTCCCCGTCGTAGGAGCGTGTCTGGTCCTGGGCGGAACGGGCACCGGCAATCGGTTCAACGTGGACGATGCACTGTCCTGGCGGCCGCTGGTGTGGATCGGCCGTCACTCCTACGGCCTGTACCTGTGGCACTGGCCTCTGCTCATCACGTACATGCTGCGCAGCGCCAACGATTCGGTGCCGGTTTCCGTGGGCCTGGGCATCATGGTGCTCTCCCTGCTGCTGACACTTGCCACCGACCGACTGGTGCGCAGGGCCATGCCTGTGCGCGGGGAGTCACTGCGCGTCACGGGGCGCAGGTTCCTCACGGTGGGTCTGGTGACGGTGCTCGGTCTCGGTGGTGCGACCTCCTGGCTTCAGGTTCGTGAGAACCGGCAGAGCTCGGTGGAGGTGACCGCGGAGAACTTTCCCGGAGCGGCGTCGCTCTTCGGCGCCCCGGTGCCGGGAGGTCTGCGCCCGATCCCGGCCGCCGGCGAGAAGGACGCCGAATGGACCTTCCCGGGACGCGGTTGCGAGGACGAAGAGTGGACCGGTCCCATCACGGACCGCGCCGAATGTTTCATCCACGAACCTGAGAACGCAACGGGCAACGAACCAACCATCGTGATCCTGGGTGATTCGCACGCGCGTCAATTCGCCGGACAGGTCACCGGGCTGGCCGACGACCATGGCTGGCGCGTGATCACCTACATCATGATGGGTTGCCGCTACAGCGGCCCCACGGAGCAGCGAGAAGCGGAATGCAACGAGTTCAATGCGGATGCCCTGCAGGCCACGCTCGATGAGGACCCGGAGGGCGTGCTGGTCGTGGGTACCGAGTCCGACCCCAATGCGCCGGTAGGGACGGGACCGACCGAAAAGGTGACGACGGCGCTGGCCTCGGGTATTGATCCTCTGACAGAACAAGGGATCCGGGTCGTAGCCCTGCGGGACAACCCGCGGTTCGACTACGACATGTTCGAGTGCGTCGAAGTATTCGGGGAAGACCACGAGCGCTGCAATCCGCCACGGTCCGTGCTGCTGGAACAAGAGAGTCCGCTGACCGAATTCACCGCTTCCCGCCCGGAGGTCGCAACCGTGGATTTCAGCGATGTGTACTGTCCCCAGGGCCAATGTCGCTCGGTGATCGGAAATGTCATGGTCTATCTGGATCGCAACCACATCACCCAGAAATACAGCCGCACCATGCTCCCTCAGATCGAGGATCGGCTCCTGCAAGCGTGGGATTCCCTGGGCGGTCTGAATCGGTGACATTTTCTGTGGGCAGTTAGGGGGACAGCGGCGAAAATCGCATGTCCCCTCTTTACTCTACGGGGCCTCTGCGGTCTCGAATCAAGACGTCCCCAGGTGTGCGAAAAACCCCGTTTGACTAGGCAAAATGGCCATCTCAAGGTTGTGGACGAGTCGTTTGCGGCGGTTCGGCCACCGCTGGAAACCCCGCTGGAGTCGTGCTTACATAATGGTGTTACTTCAAGTACCGGAGAGCACTAAATGGTTTTAGCCAGGGGGGCAAAAACCATCCGCTTCGGTCACGGTGAATGCGTCGGAACGCTGGGGGGCGTGAAGGCGCAGACATTCGCCTCGAGGTAACGGGTACGGAGCCATTGCGGGGGCATTGGCTCCACCAGCGGACTAGTCCGCGCCGGCTCTGCCGGTAGTTGCGTCCGCCGCGCGAGGGTTGTTTCTTCGGGGGAAGA
>NZ_AJXN01000102.1 GCF_000286355.1 Kocuria atrinae C3-8
CCACCCGCGCGAGGGAGCGCGAGGTGGGCCGGGCGGCGTCGTCGTGAAGGCCGAACTCAGTGAGCGTGGGGCATATCGTGACTCGGCAGATCCTCGGGCTGGCCGGGCTGCTCGGGGCCGACACGGAACGGGCGCATCATCTCGTTGTCCTCGTGCTCCAGCAGGTGGCAGTGCCACATGTACTGGCCCGGGGTGGTGAAGCGCATGCGCAGTCGGATCATTTCGCCCGGGTAGACGAACACTGTGTCCTTGCGGCCGGTTTCACCCGGAAGCAGCGGGGTCTCGGGGCCCATTTCCATGACGCCGGTGTCCCAGTTGTACCAAATCATGCGACGCTCGAGAATCTCGAAAGCGGTCTCATGAATGTGGATGGGGTGGGGTACCGGGGCGTCCTGGACCAGGTTGTAGATCTCCCAATCCTCCACGTCACCGGGCTGCGGGTTCTCCGTGACGGGATCACTCCACATGGTGTCCTGGATGTGCATTTTGCCGCCGGGTTCACCGTGCAGCACGCCCAGCATGGTGTGCGAGGCGTACGGCGCGGGATCCTCGTTGACGTTGTGGAAGCTCATGGTCGTGGCCAGGCGCCGCGTGCGCACGGGCGCGGGGAGCTTGGGCTGAGGCTTCATCCTGAGGTAACGACCCGGCGTGGACGTGTCGATACCCCAGCACGGAACCACGTCGAAGGCCATGACCTTGCCGGTGGTGTTCGGATCCGCCGCGGGAACACCACGTCGCGCTCCTCGAACGGGTACAGCTTGACCCGCGGTTCCTCACCGTTCTCCGCGGGGCGACCTCCCGGGAAGAATGCGTCGGGCCCCACGTTGCGCAGCGTGTAACGACCGGTGCGCACGTTGGTGAAGTCCACGAGCAGCTCGTTGCGCTCGGCCGGGGCCAGAATCACGCGGCCGCGGCGCCAGCCCTCGAGCTGCATGATGTTGACCTTCTCGTCCAGGTAACCGCCGTCGTTGGCGACCTGCCACACCTCCACGCCCGGGATGCCCCGGAAATCCAGGTACAGGGTGCGCGAACCACACGCGTTCAGGAAGCGCATGCGATAACGACGCCGCTCCACACGTTGGTACGGCCACGTCTGGCCGTTGACCACCATGGTGTTGCCGAAGAACTCGGGCACCCAGTTGGGTGGGATGCCCGGCTCCTCCGGGTAGAAAGGCCCCTGGTAGCCGTCGAAGAACGACCTGGAGGACGGATAGAACAGGGAGCCGTCGCTGTTGAACGAGCGGTCCTGAATAGCCAGGGCGAGGTCCGCGCCGGGGTTCGGCGAGTTCTGCCCGTACACGTTGCTGGGGCCGGCTGGTGCGCGGGCGGTGCGTCCGGTGCGGGAATCCAGCACGTCGTACTCCAGGCCGCGCATCAGGTAGAAGCTCGCGGCACCCGCGTAGACGGTGAGACGGGTGAGTCCCAACGCGTGATCGTGGAACCACAGGCTGGTGGCGCGGTTGGTGTTGGGATAGGTCACCGTCTGGTGTCCCTCGCCCCAGTCCACGCCGGTTTCGCGGCGGTGTTTTTCCTTCAGGAACTCCCACCAACGGCCGTACTTTGCGTGGCCAGCGGGAATGTTATTGGCGCGGGGCAGGTACCAGGCCTCCGAATAGCCGTCGGAGTGGTCCTTGACCGTCAACGCACCGTGCAAGTGGGTCACGATCGGGACCGGTCCGGTGTAGTCCGTGTACTGGGTTTCCGGGTCCGTGTAATTGTCCGGGGTGACATAGCGGCGGCCTTCAAGCATGGGCTTGATGTCCGTGCTGACCAGTCCCTCGTGGCCGGGCTCCTGCGGCACGTTCGCCCAGTGCAGGGAGCGGTCCACGGCAAACATATGCGGCAAGTAGCGCCCGTAGCGATCGACCAGTTCATTGGTCCACTTGATCTGCACGGGACGGTTCTGCAGCGCCGAAATGCTCAGCCCCGGAGAGGTGAACGCAGAGTCCGAACCCCCTGTGGCCCATAAGCCCACACAGTGGTCTTGGGCATTCCCCACGGAAGCATCTGCTGTGTCGTTTGTTTCATCGACATCTCGTAGTAATCGGCTGTTCCGTACGGAGTGGAACGAGTGCCCTTACGAGGCAGGATCTGCGGAACCGTCAACCGGTTCACGAACTGCCGGATGTTCGTGGCGGGCAGCTGCCGCCCGGAATCTCCGCGCCCACCGCCTCCGGCATACCGTTGGCGCCATACACATAAAGCGCCAAACCACCGGCGGCGGTGGATTTGAAGAACAAGCGACGAGACAATTCCATGAGAAAGGCCCTCCCCAATCAGTGCTGTAGTTTCTCCCCCAGAAATGGCAAGGGATCAAGCTGCCTTCATGAATTTTAGGGTCTGGGGGACACACAGAGCAGGGCCAGGGTGAGCGCACATGTGGCCACAAAATGGGTCTGGTCAGCTGCTTTAGAGTGTGCAGTCGAAACGGTTCAGCGAGGAGATAGTGATGGCGGAAAGCACCGCAGTGAACACAGAATGGGAGATCGGCGAGTTCGATATTCCCGGCTACCTGCGCGCCATTGACGTCACCCCCGGTCCGCCGAGCCTGGAGCTGCTCGAGAAGCTGCACCGCGCCCACGTGTTCACGTTCCCGTTCAGCAACGTGGAGGTTTTGCTGGGCAACCACCCGGGCGTGAAGCCGGCGACCGTGGGCACCCAACTCGTGGAGCGGCGTCGTGGGGGCTATTGCTTCGAGCACTCCCAGTTATTCGCCGCGGCACTGGAATCGCTGGGGTTCACGGTGCGGCGCGCACTCGGCCGCGTGCGCGACTTGGAGAGCCCGCGCACGCACATGACGGTGCTCGTGGACGTCGACGGCGTTCGCTACCTGTGCGACCCCGGGTTCGGGTTCAGCGTGACCGGCCCCATTCCGCTGGCGGAAGGTGCCGTGCGTGACGAGGGGGATCGCAAGTTCTCCATCGGCCGCATCGAGGATGAGGGCTGGCCGCTGTGGGCCTTCCAGCGGGACGACGAGATGGAGCATGTTCTGGATGAATCCACCGTGCACGCCGCGGACGTGCGCATGGGGCACATGAAAACGTCGACGGATCCGGAGTCCGTGTTCCTGAACCACTTGATGGTCATGAAGCACACGCCGGAGGGACACGTGACGGTCACTGAGACGGGCATGACCGTTCGCGTGCCCGGTGAGCCCACAGTTCAGGAGTCGCTGAATGTGGACCAGGTGGTGGAGAACGTGCGCGCACTGGGGGTGTCCCTCAACGAACAGGAAGCGGAGCGGCTGACCCAGATTGTGACTCGATTGAGGGACTAACGAGCGACTGGGACCCCTACCTGAATGTTACCTACTGTAAAGTAATTAAAGTTCGATCAGCCTCTTCTAACGGCTGTCGTGGCCTGGCAAAATCTGTTCTTGGCTCGGCCGAAACCCCCTGAAATCGCCTTGCCACCAGTGTGTCCGCCCCCGGGACACGTGGTCCGTTACAACTTCATATCCCTCCGTTAGAAAGCATCCCCCATGCGCTTCTTACGCTCTTTCGTGCTGCCCTCAACAGCCCTGTCTCTGGGACTTGTGGTCTCGCTGGCCCCCGCAGCGATCGCAGCTCCCGCGCCCCCGCACATTGCGGAGGCACCCGTTGTGCAAGTGGCCGCAGCCACACCACCGGCCACAACGTATTTCAAACCGTTTTCCGCCCACGGTATGCAGTCCAGCTACCACATCTACACTGACGGCATCGATCGTTCCAAGCCCGTTGGCGTGGTGTTCTACTTTGGCGGTGACTACTGGAAAACCTCAGAAACCTGGGTCCATAACCCCGGCGGATCCCAGCTGAAAGCCATGGCTGCTCAGGCCCGGACAAAGAACATGATCCTGGTGGTCCCGATCTCTCCGGATAAGAATGCCTCCGGCGACGGCATCACCTGGTGGGAGAACATCGACAAGAACGGTCAGTACTTCCGTGCTCTCAAGGACTCGCTGATCAAGAACTACGGTTTGGACACATCACGCGTGTGGCTGGCCGGGTACTCCGGTGGAGCCGAGTTCATCACCTACGAGGTACTGGCCGACCAGCAGAACTGGATCCGCGGTGGCGGTGCCACGATCATCGGTGGCGGCGGCGCCAATGGGATGCAGACAGCTCCCAGCGCAGCCGTCCGCAAGATGCCCTTGACCTGGCACGCCGGATCCAAGGACGTGGTGGGTGATACCAACCCACCGGAATGGTCTGCCAAGCGGCCGCCGCCCAAGGTCAGAAGGTCTACAAGAACGCCGGCTTTGGCCGGGCAACCCTGCACACCCTGCAAGGGGTGGATCACTACGGCTACAACCAGCCGGCCTGATCGGCCAAGACCTCAAAGCCGTGCCCAACGTGGGCGGCACCACGGCGGTGGCTCAGACCAGTTCTCTTCTGAAAGGCGCTATCCGCACCAGTTACCTGAATTCCGGTGGGGCCGCCAAGTACGGTCAGCCCACCTCGGCGGAACGCAAGACCGGTTTCCTCGGTGGTGTGTACCAAGGATTCACCCGCGGATACACCTACTACTGGAGCCCGCGAACCCTGCGGCTCCCGTGAAATGGAGCGGGGCCATCGGTGCGTCCTTCAAGAACGCCGGTTACGAACGCGCGTGGGGTTACCCCGCGCATGCCGAACGGTCCGCGTCGGGTGGTGCCTATCAGGACTACCGTCGCGGCGCCGTCGTCAATCGTGCGATGTGGTCTCCGAAAACCGGCGTGCGCATCGTGAAGATGACCGGCGGTATCGGCGCGGCCTGGCGAGCCGCCGGCTACGAACGGAACTGGGGCTACCCGGTGACCAACGAATACACCGTGGCACGGGGCGTCCAACAGAAATTCTCCAATGGACGCGTGGCCACGTGGAACCGCAGTACGGGACGGGTGACCGTCTCGCGCGGCTGATGCGGTAGGTCCGATATCGCGCGTTGTTCGCGGCGTGCCAGCCTGTTCAGGACGACATCAGGCCCCTCTCGAATCACCGATGGTGAGGCGAGAGGGGCCTGAATATTTCGCGTCAGAGGCAGCCCAGTACAGGAGCGGCACTACTCGATTCAGCGTTCACGTTCTTGACTGAAGATGCCCTTGGTGCGGGAGATTCGGTAGTCAATGCGATTGTCCACGTACTCCTCGAACTCGGGGTTGTGCGTGATGTCTCCGGCGATACCTTGGCGCACTTCGTGGAGCGTGCGTTCGCGGCGGTGTGCCTCGAGCTCACGGGCGTCCTTGGAGAGCCCGCGCACGGTGGCCACGCACATCAGGATCATGACCACACTGAACGGCAGGGCGGTGATCAACGAACCCGCTTGAAGCGCGGTCAGTCCACCGGCAAGTAGCAGGCCGATGGCCAGCAGGCCCTCGACAATGGCCCACAGCGCACGGGACCACGACGGCGGGTTCGGGTGACCGCCCGAGGCCAGCATGTCCACCACCAGCGACCCGGAGTCGGACGAAGTGATGAAGAAGATGGCCACCAACAAGATGGCTGCCACGGACAGGATCGAACCGAGCGGCAGGTCGGACAGTACCTGGAACAAGGCCGCCTCCGCACCAACGGAGCCGTCCTGCACCATGTCGCCCTCGCCGAAGAACTGGCGGAACAAACCGGAGCCGCCCATGACGGCGAACCAGAGGAAGCCCACCAGGGTAGGAACCAGGAGCACACCGGCAATGAACTGACGGACGGTGCGGCCTCGCGAGATACGGGCGATGAACACGCCCACGAACGGCGACCAGGCGATCCACCAACCCCAGTAGAAAAGGGTCCAGCTGGAGTACCAGGACGTGGCATCTTCGGTGCGCGTGTAGGCACCCACGTCAAAGGTCATGTTCATGATGTTGGCCAGGTACGTGCCCAGGGACTGAACGAAGTTATCCAGCAAGAACACCGTGGGGCCGAGCAGGAGAACCGCGATCAGGAGGATTCCGGCCAGCGACAGGTTCGCGTTGGACAGCCAGCGGATTCCCTTGCCCAGGCCGGACAGAACGGACATCAGCGCTAGGAACGTAATCACGATGATCAGGATGACCAGCAGGGTATTGTCCACGCTGTCCACGATTCCGATGGACTGCATGCCCGTGGAGATCTGCTGAACACCCAGGCCCAGCGAGGTGGCCACGCCGAAAACGGTGCCGAAGATCGCCAGAATATCAATGACGTCGCCGATCCAGCCCTTGACGCGATCGCCGAAAACGGGCTCGAGCGCCCAACGGATGGAGACGGGGCGGCCGCGGCGATGCACGGCGTAAGCCACTGACAGGCCGACCACTGCGTACACGGACCAGGGGTGCAAGCCCCAGTGCACAAAGGTCTGCGCCATGGCCATGCCCTGCAGCTCCGAATCGGAGAGGTTCTCGAAGCCGGGCTTCTGGCTGACCGTCGCGTACATGAGCGGTTCGCCCACACCGTAGAACACCAGGCCGATGCCCATACCCGCGGCGAAGAGCATGGCGAACCAGGAGAAGATTCCGAATTCCGGTTCATCCGTGTCACGGCCCAACTTCACCTTGCCGAACCGAGAGAGCCCCAGGACCAGGGTGAACGCGACGAAACCGCCGATGACCAGCATGTAGTACCAACCGAAGTTGGTGACGATCCAGCTCTGTGTGCCTTCGAAAACCTCACCCGTGAAGTCAGGCGCCAGCACACCCAGCAGGCCCACGGCCACGATGATCAGGAGTGACGGCCAGAAGACCGCTGGGGCAATACCGCCCTTGCCGATCCGGACGCCCTGAGCTCGAAGCTTCTCGGTGATTTCCCGATCATTGTCCTGGTCGTCAACTCGTTTGCCCTTGGGGGCACGCAATTCTTCAGCGGAAGGTCCGGAGTCCTGCTCCGCCTGATCCGCGGTGTTCGATGCGGGGTTCGTGGAGGGAGAGTCCCCGTTTCTTGAGTGCTGTGTCGTCTGGTCTTCTGGTGGAGTCATCACATTCCCTGAAAGTCGCTACTGAGTCTGGATCAAACGGCATTACCCGACTCAACAGCATGGTCGTGAGCACAAAAACTTTCAAGTTGCTGGGAATTTAGTGACCACTCCCTGAGATGGGGGCGGCTAGGAAAAGACATCCATCCGGTAGAGCGATGTGAAGAGAAACACGGGAGCGGTGAGAAAAGCCGTGACAGCCAAACACAACCCGGAGGTGGCCGCATCCCACCACTGAATGGCGGGCGCATTCTCGGAAATGCCCCTGGGGTGGCCTCGTCCGAATACTCCTCGTGCCCTATTCGCAGCAGCGGCCATGGCCTGACGTTTGACGTCGCGCGGCGTGCGGTGAACATCGAACGACGCCGCGAGTAGGAATGTCAGCAGGCCGCCGGTCAGGGCGATGGTCAGCACCAAAGGCAGGGTGCCGGTGATGCTCGTGGCAAACGCTTCCAACGTATTTTCGGGCTTGGAAGAGGCCTGCTGGATCTCAATGCTCACCAGGCGCCCAGGTACGCGGCCACGCCCACCATCAGGCCCTTCCACGTGGTCAGAAGGATCTGATAAATGAACTTGGTGAGAATGCGGCTCTCGCGAAACGGCTTGGGTGGCGGCAGCACGGCGCTCACCAGAATGAAAGCGACCAGCAACACGAATAGCGCCGCGGAAATCCACATCAGGCAACTTCTGCGTTGAAAACCAGCAACAGCAGTATGCCGACTAAGGCAACCAGTAGGAGCAGACCACGATTGGGGCTGACTAGGAATCGGAGCGCGCGGGGGAGGGGAGCCACGGGACAACTATAAGTCGCGAACAATTCCTGTCCCGGTAATCCCGGGAATCGGTCACTGCCGCCCAGGGTCAGCCGTATGTCGGGTATTGCGGCCACCCCTCGGGGCTGTCCTCCCAGTCTTGCTGTCGTCCGTAAATCGTGCGGTCCATGATGTGGGCGGTGGGCAGGATGGCTTCCGTACCGCGCGCCGTCGTCATGTATGTCAGGTACGGCACGCCGTCCTTGAGGAGGTAGTACGAATACCCGGGCAGCTGCCCCTCCTGGCCCTGGTCATTCGTGCGCGTCCAGCCCCAGTCGTAGTGGTAGCTGGTGTCGTGGGATGAAACCCACAGGTGCGGCCAGCCGTTCTTTTTCCGCCAGGCCTCAAGCTTGTCGATGGGCGCCTGGGAGATCAACGCGAACGCGATTCCGTTCTCCGTCAGCCGGTCCATATTGGCCGGCAGGTTGTCCACGGCCCACGTGCAACTGGGGCAGCCGGCCTCCCAATCGGGGCCGAACATCACGTTCTGCACCAGCAGCAGGTAGTGCTCGCCGAACAGGTCGGTCAGCTTCACGGGGCCGTCCGCACCCTCGAACGTATAGTTCTCGACCTCGACCATGGGAAGCCGACGCCGCTCGGCCGAGACCCGATCGTTGTGTCGCGTCACTTCCTTCTCCCGAGCCACTTGCTCCGCCAAAGCGGAGTCGAAGGCATTTCGGTCTACCACGGGCGGCGCGGCATCGGGCTGGTTCAGTTTGGGGTGGGCGGCAATCCGTTCCGGGTCATCGCGGGTCATGGCCGATCTCCTTAGCGGTGCTTCGGTGGTTCCTGCTGCGGACCAGTCAACGCCCGATGAGCTTTGGATGGAAGAGGTCACTGGCGAAGGGCGGCGATCCTCGCCGTTGAAATGTTGGAAGTGCAGTGCGGGACGCGCCGTCCCTTGTCAGGTGACGACGCGTCCCGCTATCCACGGTCTCCTTTCAGTGAATCAGATCCCAGCGGTCTGTCTGATCCAGTCCCGGTGGGCGGCCACGTTGGAGTAGTTCGAGCCGGAGTTGATGTTGGCGCCGGGGTCGGGTGTATCGCCGGTTGAGCAGACACCCACCACCTGGCCATTGATGATGAGCGGGCCGCCCGAGTCGCCGCGGTTGGCCGCGCCGGTGATGCCTCGGAGGTTGCTTGCGGGGCCACCGTGAAGATCGCGGCTGGGTCCGGTGACCTGCACCTCTGCTTGGAACAGGCCGGTCGACGGCGTCGAGTTGGCGCGCAGTCCGTAGCCCTGGACTGTTCCTTGTTGTCCGCGCTGCGGGACGGTGCTGTCGGTGATGTCCATGGTCTCGCCCACGTTCACCGGCTGGGACAGGCGCACCAGGCCGACGTCGCCGCGCGGCGAGTTCGCGAGTTGCGCCGCGCGCACCGGCTGGCCCGGGTTCTGGGTGGAGTTGGACGTGAAGACGTTCATGTTGCTTGCGCCCTCGGTGCAGTGCCGGGCGGTCAAGACCCATTCCTCACTGATGAGCGAACCCGAGCAGCCGTACTGGCCGCCGTTCTGAGTGAACTTGAGTTGGACCACGGCGCGGTTCTGTGCGGGTTCACCGCCCACGATGTACTCGTTGGTTTCTTCCACCGCGGGCGCTGCCTGCGCAGTCATGGGTGTGGCCAGTGCGGCCGAGGCGAATAACGCGATACCGATTTTCTGGAAAAGGGAGGTTTTCATAACGATCGCTCCTTCTCGTGATGGTGGGGATGCCAGCCCCCTGATCTGAGCGAGACTCAAACTACACAGTAAAGAGTAATCTGACTAGGAATGATGGGCGTTTCTCGTGGTTTCCGCTTCGATTAGTGGGCTAAGTGAGAGCGTTACGATTTAATAACAACCGTCAAATCAGGGGTTTTATCCATCGATAGATGCAAGACGAACGTGATGTCATTATTTCGTCGAATTGCCGTGCCGGAGGCTGGGACGCGGCTCGCACAACATGGAAATTCTCTACTGAGGTTCGCCCCGGAGGACATCCACGTGCACATGATCCCGGTGACGCAGGATGTCATTGGCCGGCGCGGGGGCGTCATAGGGTTGCCAGCGTCCGCGAGAGCTGTGGGCGCTCCAGATCTTGTCGTCGAAGATCACGTACTGGATGTCCAGATCGCCCGCGTGGGCAATCAGCCACTGGGCGAGAATCCACCCCTTGCGGCGGTTCTCCTCGGTGATCGGACGGAAGAAGATGTCGACCCCGCGACCGCTGTAGTGGGTCGATTCGGCTCCATGGCCTTGGCTGACACCTCCGGGTGCGAACCCGCCCAGTGCTGATCACCGAAGACCGCGGTCATGTCGTCACGAAGTTGCTGAGCTCGCGGCGTCAGGCCAGTGGGTGTCAGTTCTTGCTCGGGTAAGTCATCAGCGGCGGTGCTTCGCAACGAAGGCTTGGCCCGGCGTCGTCGGCAGGCCCGTCCGCGAGGCGCTGGATGACCGCCGGGTCGATGCCGGACGTGTCCGGGGTTTCGGCACCGCGAGAGGCTAGCGCAACTGCCGTGGTGGCGAGTTTCGCTTGGTCGCGGCTGAGGTCGAGTGTGCCGTCCTGGGTCTCGACACTGCATTCTGCGCCGACGTAAAGACGGCCCTCGCTGACACGTACGTTGTTCGCGATGGTTGGTCCCAGCCAGACTAGTGCTCCGACGATCAACCCCACGATCACGAGGAAGATCAGTGGCGCTCGCCAGGAGCTGCCTCGTTTGGTGCGCCTCTGGTTCACGGCCTCACTCAACGCGATCACATCCGGTGCGTGAACCTGAATCCCACTTCCAAGCGGCCCCACGAGTAGCCGGGGTGCGGCCTGTTGCGGTCAGGAGGTCGTGCCAAGGATCTTCTGTACGGGTGGCGTGGGGAAAGATGCGATCCAAGCTTGGGCTAACGACCTCCGCGAGGCCGCGGTAATCTATGCCGTGCGCGCTCAGAATGTCATGAGTGTGAAGAACCAATTCCACAATTCCCATGGCGGCCAGGGCTGATCTATCGGGGTTACCGTATGGATGCCAACCGATCCGATCTGACGGTGCGGTCGCGATCACGGCTACCAGCAGTCCACCAACGACATCCAGGCAAGTGAGCATGACCTCCGTTCCGGCATCTTCTTCCGGCCAGAGCGTTCCCTCGATGCGGCCCGGTACAGGGGTGAACTCCATCAGAGGGGCATAGCCCTCGACTTGGTGTGTGCCGGAAAGAAGCATCGCGTAGAACCCCAGATCATCCAAGATGTGGGCCATGGTTTCGCGGCAGGTCCAATCGAGGCCATTGGCCGGCGTGGCCCACCCGTCGTCGGGAACGAGTTTCAAGTGTTCACGTGCGTCTTCCAATGCTGCGGCGAGGTTGGCATGGTCCGGTGTGTCTGTATGGCTCATGGGATGTCACGCCTCCGGGTTGAGCATGGCTGCGGCGGCGGCACGATCGGCCTCGGCGCCAGTGGTTAGCGCGTAGATCGTGTAGCCGAGCGGAGAGGCTTCCCACAGGTGGCGAGACTGGGCAGCCAGGCCCGGGTGCACGTGCCCACCGGCCTGTTCATAGGCGTCGAGGGTGACCTGCAAGATCTCGTCCCCGGCGGCACCGTACTGGAAAGCGAAGTCACGGGCGGGGTCGTCCACGCGCGCGGTTGTCCAGTCCAGGACGCCGGTGATCGCGCCGTCTTGGTCGAGGAGGACATGGGCGGGGTAGATTTCGCCGTGCGTCATGACGGTCCGGTCGGGCCAGCAGATATCGTCCCCAACCCATGAATGCCAGGCTTCGTTGAGAGCAGGGCCACGGTGAATTCTCTGCTCACACGGTTGATATCGTCCTGCCATCTCTGACGTACTTGCTCGGGGGAACGGACCTCAATGCCTGCGGTTCTAGCTTCCATCGCATCGAGTGAGTGTAAGCGTGCCAGCAGGCGCCTAGGTGTTGTGGGTCATGAGGTTC
>NZ_AJXN01000103.1 GCF_000286355.1 Kocuria atrinae C3-8
TCGGGAATGGCGCACGCGCTGCGCGGGGGTTGCGGAAGGCCCCTCAGCCGCGGTGGCAGCGGCGGTCCGAGCCGGGGTTATACGGTCGATCAGGGTCAGTAGCTTACGGGCGACCCACGTGACGATGGCCGCACAGCCAGCCGCAGCCAGGGGCACGGCCGCGAGGGGAATCAATGCGAGAAGACGGTTGGAGTCGTTGTACCAGACACCGGTCCAGTCGTATCGGAATGTGGTGTCCAGGGACGAGGCGACCAGGACATACATCCACACCAGCATTGCCCAGGCACCCACGATCCAGCGCGCACGGGTGCGCAGCACCACGGAGGCACCCAGGAGAGTGACGATGACAATTCCCCACGGCAGGTGAGAGGAACCGGGGAAGACCGGCCCCAATGCTTCCCCCAGGGCTCCGGAGGAGGTGATGTGGGTTTGCCACGTGGAGGCATCCTGGCTGGCTCGTGCGGAGAACCAGATCTGCTGCAGCACGAAAGCACCTAGAACCAACCAACGGCGCCCAGCCCGATCAGCCACCAAGGGCGGTGACCGGCCACGGCACGCCACCAGACGGTCAGCAGCATGATCAACACGATCAACAGTGCCAGCAAAACGCTGGAGGGGTGAGCCAGACCGGTGGCACCGATGACCAGCAGGGTCCCGAGCCACAGGGGCGTGCGTGCTTCGTTACGTGATTCGTGGGCGAGCCCCAAGGCCTCGCACAACATGCCCAGCAGTACGGGCAGGAACGCGATGGACATGGTGTTGGGGAACAGGTTGCCGTAGAAGCTGAGCAGGAACGGGAACGCAGGGAAGCATGCCGCGACCAGGCCCGTGGACACGGTGATCACGGGACGGTAGCCGAATAACCGAGTGGCTAGGTAAAGGCATCCCAGGGTCCACACCAGCGCGCAGAACACGAAAGTCATGGCGTTGGCGATGATCCAGGGGGAAATCTCTGTCACCGTGGCCACCATGGCCGCGGCGTTGTGCCAGGCCGCGGGATAGAAGGTGGCTTCAGGGGTGACGCCCAGCCCGCCCAAGGTCAGCGATGACGCGTTGCCGGTGTCGTGGATGTACTGGACGGCGTTGTAGTGGAAGTTCGCGTCGTAGGTCTGCGAGATGGCATCCGGGGTTTCCAGGATGAGCTTGAGCCGGTGGGCGATCAGACCCGCCCCCACGATGAACGCGCACCACAA
Source organism: Kocuria atrinae C3-8 (assembly GCF_000286355.1). Lineage (GTDB taxonomy): Bacteria > Actinomycetota > Actinomycetes > Actinomycetales > Micrococcaceae > Kocuria > Kocuria atrinae_A. The sequence goes on from NZ_AJXN01000103.1 coordinate 1,194, forward strand.
AGCGATGCTCTGGGAGGTCATCTGCTCACGGAGCGCTCCCCACCTGATCTGGCCCAATCGAGGGCGAGGGTGCCGCCGGCGGACGGGGATCAGAACCGCCCAAAGCCCCGCGCCCACGACCACGAAAGCAATGGCCACAGTGAGCGGGTTCCACGGAATTCCCACCAGACCGAAGATCACGGCGGACGCCGCAAATCCGGCCACCGTCAGCGGAACGGCCATGGCTGCTCTCAGTAACCCCCGCAGATTCAGGGCGAATGTGAGTAGCAAGCCCGGGAGTACCAGGACGAGCATCACCAGGAAGTACAGGGGAATGGCTTCGAGCCAGCTCAAGACATCAGAGCTCCAGAAAATAGACGCGCGGTGGCGGGGGAAGGTTCTTGTGGAAGTTTAGTCGCTCGTCATAGTGCTTACCGGCACACAACGGTCTACAGGGTTCGGTCGGTTGCTTGTGGGAGAATACTTCGCGTGAGTCGTGCGTGGATCGTGATGCCTGTGTACAACGAAGGCCAAGTGGTGGGAGAAGTCCTGGAGAACCTCCGGAAGACTTTTCCCCACGTGGTCTGCATTGACGACGGTTCATCCGATGACTCCGCCCGGATTTGCCGTGAGGCCGGTGCCGTCGTGGTCAGCCATCCCATCAATCTGGGGCAGGGTGCTGCACTGCAGACCGGTTTCGAGTACGCGCTGCAGGACCCGGACATGGACTGTGTGGTGACCTTCGACTCAGACGGTCAACATCGCGTGGTGGATGCCTACGACATGGTCCAGCGCATTCGCTCCGGCGAGGCTGACGTGGTGCTCGGTTCCCGCTTCCTGGATGACCGCACGCAGGTCTCCAAGCTCAAGCGGCTGGTGCTGCGCACAGCGGCATTCGTGTCCAAGTTCACCAGCGGCATGGACCTCTCCGACGCCCACAACGGGCTGCGCGCCATCAACCGCAAGACACTGCAACAGATCGACCTCAAGCAGAACCGCATGGCCCACGCGTCTGAGATCGTGAACCAGTTCGCGGAAATCAAACCGCACTGGGTGGAGCATCCCGTGGAGATTATTTACACGGACTACTCCAAGGGCAAGGGTCAGTCCCTGCTCAACGGCGTGAACATCCTGACCGAACTGTTCGTGAAGTAACCGGGGGCTATCCACAGTGACGATTATTGTTCAGTTACTTCTGGTGCTTGCCGTGGGCTACGGCGCGCTCACGCTGGTGCGCGGGGGAGTCAACGCCAAACACCAGGCCATTCGCCGCCTGGTCGGTCTTGCGTTCTTCGTGTTCGCCGCACTATCCATTTTCGTGCCGGACATGGTGACCCATATGGCGCGCTTTCTGGGTATCGGCCGCGGTACTGACCTAGTGCTCTACGGGTTGATCGTGTTGTTCATGATCACCCAGTTCACGAGCGCGCATAATCGCCGCATCCAGGAAACCAATACCACGCGCTTGGCCCGTCACATCGCCATTTCCGAGGCCGAGAAACCCTGGCAACCCACCCGTGATCACTCCGACCGCCGTTCGGTGCGCGCCTTCAAACACACCTCGCCTTTGGGACCGCCACCCGCCGAGGCCGCTCGCACCGGTTCCACGGCCGTCTGAGCCTGGGTTCCCGGCTGGCTTGTACGGCCGTGTCCAGGGAAATCAGAGGCTATCGACCCACGTCGTTAACATCTGACCGGTAGCTTTGTTCGTCATGAACTCTTCGCGAAAAACCCGTACCTCCGTCAATTTTGGGCTGCTGATTCTCCGCGTAGTCGTGGGCATCACCTTTGTGATGCACGGCTGGCAGAAGTTCAACGAGTGGACCATTAGCGGCACCACCTCCAACTTCGCCGAGATGGGTGTTCCCCTGCCGGAGATTGCCGCGCCTTTGCCGCTTTCACCGAGCTGATCGGAGGTATCGCGCTGATTGTGGGACTGTTCTCCCGCATTGCCGGCCTGTTGCTGGCGGTGGTGATGGCCGGCTCCATCTACTTCGTGCATGCACCGCGGGCTTCTTCGTCTCCGACGGTGGCTTCGAGTTCGTCATGGTCCTTGGTGCGGCTGCGCTGGCCATCGCGTTCGCCGGTCCGGGACGTATCGCCCTGGGTGGTGGGCTGACCCATCGCCGGGGCCTGAGCGTCTTCGCGTAGTGGTCACAGGCAGCGTCCGAACTCTTACACAGGTGTATGCGTTTTCATTTTTGGTCAGTAGATGACAGCCCAAAGAGGCTGATTTTGTCCTGAATGGGCGGGTTTTCCACAGGTTCCAAGCCCTGGAATAACGGCTCGCGGAGTTTTCCCCTAGGTTCGATTACGAACTAGCCACTCAGTTGGGTTCGGGGAACCCCAGGGGGAATCATGGTCACAGTGGCAGCTGAAGACGCTATTGGGTTGATCGAGGCGGACGTCAGGGAGCAGATTCGCAGGAGCGGGCTGGACCCGCTGCACGAGGTTGAATCCACGCGCCGCATTGTCGATGCCGCCGTCGAGGACTACGACCTACGTTCGGCCCGCGCGGGACTTCCACGCGTTGATGACCTTGCCGCCGTGCGCAAAAATGTGCTGGACCTTGTGGCTGGTTACGGGCCACTTCAGCCGTATCTCGATGACCCCGACATCGAAGAAATCTGGATCAACGGTCCGGCAGAGATTTACGTCGCCCGGGCTGGTGAGTCGGAGCTCACCAGCTTGGTGCTGAGCGAAGCACACGTACGCACTCTCGTTGAACGGATGCTCAAATCCTCCGGGCGCAGGCTGGACCTCAGTTCACCGTTCGTAGACGCAGCGCTTCCGGACGGTTCCCGTCTCCACGTGGTGATTCCGGATGTGACCCGCAAGCACTGGGCCGTCAACATCCGAAAATTCGTCGCCCGTGCTCGCCGCCTTCAGGACCTGGTTGCCCTGGGTTCACTCAGTACTTCCGCGGCTAAGTTCTTGGAAGCCTCGGTCGCCAGCGGACTCAATATTCTGGTCTCCGGCGCGACTCAGGCCGGAAAAACCACGATGCTCAACTGCCTGTGCTCGTCCATAGGTCCGCGGGAGCGGGTGGTCACGGTGGAAGAGATCTTCGAGCTCAAGGTGGCGTTGCGCGACGTCGTCGGCATGCAGTGCAGGCAAGCGAATTTGGAAGGCGCGGGAGAGATTCCGCTGCGGCGCCTCGTGAAGGAAGCGCTGCGCATGCGTCCGGATCGCTTGATCGTCGGTGAGGTTCGTGAGGCCGAGAGCTTGGACATGCTCATTGCGCTGAACGCTGGGCTCCCGGGGATGTGCTCCTTGCATGCCAACTCTGCTAGGGATGCAGTCACCAAGATCTGTACGTTGCCCCTGTTGGCCGGCTCGAACATCAGTACCGCGTTCGTGGTTCCCACCGTGGCCTCGTGCTTCGACATGGTCGTGCATTGCCACCGCAACAACAATGGACATCGGTTCGTGGCCGAGATTCTGGCCGTGGGCAATCGAGTGGAAAACGGCATCATCGAGACGTATCCGCTGTTCCGCCACATCGACGGTGAACTGGTTCCGGTTGCTGCGGAAGTCCCGTCGCCGGACAAATTCTTGAGATCCGGATATCAGCCATCCACCCTTCTCGAGGGAGCTCCCGCTGCCAATAGGTCCTCCCAAGGGCGGACGCAATCGAAGAAGACTCGAGCGAAAACCTCATGAGTGCGCTGTTGGGGGTCCTGATGGGCGCCGGGGCCTTTCTCATGTGGTGGTCGTTCTGGAACCAGCCGGCCACCAAAAAGACTCGGCATGCGCGCACTGGCCGATTGAAGATTCAGCTGCTGCGCGCAGGTCTTCCCAACATGGCCCCGGCGACATTGGTGGCCGTGAGTATCGCGGTCGCTGTAGTGACGGGGCTGGCGGTCACCGCACTGACATCGGCCCCGGCGTTCGGACTCTGCGCGATGCTGGTTGCTGGCTACATTCCGCTCTGGTTCGTCAAACGGCGCGGGGACCGTCGTTCCGCGGTGCTGCGCGAGGTATGGCCCGATGTAGTGGACCACTTGCGATCAGCCATCCGTGCGGGCATGGGATTGCCTGAAGCACTCATGCAGTTGCAGTACCGCGGTCCCGAGGTTCTCCGCCCCGCCTTCGGGCAGTTCGCGGCGGATTACCGGGCCAGCGGTCAGCTCCACGGTTCGCTGACGCTGCTGAAGAACCGCCTGGCGGATCCGGTGGCGGACAACATCGTGGAGGCCCTTCGTGTGACTCGCGAGGTGGGCGGCACCGATCTGGGCAAGCTGCTGGGAACCTTGTCATCGTTCCTTCGAGAGAACGAACGGACCCGAAGCGAGCTCGAAGCCAGGCAATCCTGGACCGTGAACGCCGCCCGACTCTCAGTCGCAGCCCCCTGGCTCGTGCTGGCGTTGATGTCTACGCAGCCGGCCGCCATCGAGGCCTATAACACTCCCACCGGCGCGTTGGTGATGTTGGGCGGACTGGCGATTTCCGTTGCTGCCTACCGACTGATGCTGCGACTCGGGGCCCTGCCTACCGAGCGGAGGGTCCTGCGATGAACACATGGACCACGGGAGTCCTCATCGCTCTTGTGCTCGCCGGCGGACTGTGGCTCATGCTCAGTGCTGCTCGGGCTGTGGGCGCGCCCAGCTTTGCCGATCGAATCGCGCCCCAGCTGCGTATGGTTCACGTCAGTTCGGCCATGAACAGACGCGGAGTCGTGAGAGCCAGCCGATCAGCGGGTAACGACCGCATCGGACCCGCCCTCCGGCAAGCATTGACATGGGCTACCGACAAGATTGCTCCCTTCGCCGGAAGCGCTTTAGTCCTTGAGCGTCGACTCATTCGAGCCGGACAGGAGAAATCGGTAGTCGACTATCGAGCGGAGCAGGTGGTCTTTGCAGTGCTCGGTGTCCTGTTCGGCAGTGTGCTCAGTATCGGGCTCATTCTGCGGGGAAACGTCAGTGTCGCGATCGTCATGGTCGGTGCCGTCCTGGGTGCCTTCTGCGGTGTATGGGTCAGGGATTTCCTTCTCAAACAACGCATCGCCAAACGGGAAAAGCTCATGCTCGCTGAGTTCCCCGCGGTGGCCGAGCTCATGGCCTTGTCAGTGGGAGCGGGGGAGAGCGCCGTCGGCGCACTGGAGCGGGTGTGCCGCGTCGCGGAAGGTGAGCTCGTGGATGAATTCCGGCAAGTACTGGCGCAGACCCGCGCTGGTTCCGGACTGGTCACGGCGCTACAGGATTTCTCTTCCCGCACCGATGTGATCCCGCTGGGGCGGTTCGTGGACGGCATCATCGTGGCCATCGAACGCGGAACACCGTTGGCTGAAGTCCTGCGCGCTCAGGCCCAGGACGTTCGCGACCACGACAAACGCGTACTCATGGAGATCGCCGGCAAGAAAGAAATCGCGATGCTGATTCCCGTCGTATTTTTCGTCCTTCCGCTCAGCGTTGTCTTCGCTGTGTTCCCTGGACTGGCCGTGTTGGAAATGGGCTTTTGACCGCGACACCCATGAAGAAGAGTTAGCAAATATCAAAGGAGCTAGACATGAAGAACTATCTATTCCTCACCGCACCGTTGCTGGCCATGTTGACTTTGAGCAACGCCGTGCGCTCGAGGTTGAGCGACGAGGACCGCGATCGCGGCGACGTGCCCGGCTGGGTCATGCTGACACTGATGTCCGCGGTCCTCGTGGCCGGATTGCTGCTCATCGCCCGCCCCGCACTCGAAGGCCTGTTCCAGGATGCGATCAACCGAGTCTCCGGTCTCTGAGGACTCTCGGGACGCAGGTAACGCCATCGCCGAATACGTGATGGTCCTGGCGCTCGCCGTGATTATTTTCGCCGGCATCCTGCAATTGGGTTTTGCTTTGCACGTTCGCAACACCCTAATTGACGCCGCGGCAGCCGGCGCGCGGTACGCCAGTTTGGCGGACCGCACCGACGGCGACGGCGTGGCTCGCGCCCGCGGCATCATTGCCAATTCGGTGGGGGAGAGCTACGCCCAAGACATCAGCATCTCCCGAACCCAAGTGGGGTCGTTGCCAGCCGTCGAAGTCACGGTTGTCGCGCCTCTACCCGTGGTGGCAATGTTCGGGCCCCCGGAAGCATTGAATGTGAGTGGTCATGCAGTTGCCATGGACTAGCGATGTACCACTGGGGCAGAAGGCCCGGAAGACGGCCGGGGAGCCGGATCATCCGGATCGGGGCAGTGCCATCGTGGAATTTGTCGCATTGGGTTTGCTGCTACTCATCCCGGTGATCTATTTGGTGGTCACGGTGTCCCGCGTGCAGGCGGGTTCTTTCGCCGTTGTCGCGGCGTCGGAGCAGGCGGGTCAGGCAATCTCGGTGATGGAAGCGGATAACTTCAATCAGGCTGCTATTCATGAGATCGCCGCGGTCGCCGCGCTGGATCACGGGTTCGATGCGCAGGACCTTGCCCTCGAGGTGAGCTGTTCTGATGGCTCGTGCACCTCACCCGGTGCTGTCGCGACGGTTCATGCACGACTCACCGTGGGGCTGCCCGCCGTTCCGGGCTTTGTGACGGCCACCGTGGCCACGCTCAATTCGGACGTGACGGTTGTGTCCGGGAGGTATTCATGAAGATGCTGCGTGGACTTGAACGCCCATCATCCGTCACGAGCACTGTGGCGGGGCTGTGGCGGCGGTTTCTCGGGGATTCTCGTGAACGGGATTCCGGACAGACCACCATCGTCCTGCTGGGTTTCACCCTGGTGACGCTGTTGCTAGTCATTACGATCATGGCCATCACGAGCGTGTATATCGGGGAGCGGAAACTTCAGTCGCTGGCCGATCGCGCATCCAGTGCTGCCGCGGATACTTTCACCGACCTGGATCGGACGGAGGGCGCGGCGCCGTCGCCAATCCTGACGCACGACGGGGTGGCGGGCGCGGCGTCGAGCTACCTTGGAACCGTGGGAGCATTCGACGAGGTGCAGCAGCTATCGTTGGGTGCACCGACCGGAACCCCTGACGGGCTCACTGCGCAGGTTACCTTGAACGCCGTGGTCCACCCGCCGGTGGTCAACTACATCATTCCCGCGGGCGTGCCGATCACTGCCACCGGTGACGCTCGAGCGGTGATGGGCCGCTAGTAAGGAGTGGAGGGAAGGAAGGCCTATGGCGCGCATTCTGTTTGTCCCTGAAACGTTCAACCTTGGTGAAACTACGCGCGCCATTGAAATCGCCCGAGCAGTGCGGAGGCTCGGACACGACGTCCACTTCGTGGGCTACTCCAGGCGATTTTCCTCGCGGGTGACTAATGCGGGATTCTCGTTCGACCTGCTCAACCCGGAACTGTCCGAGGCGCAGGCCGACATGTTGATCGCAGCCGACCAAGGGCGTTCCATCCGGCACCCTTTTACTACGGCCATGCTCAGGCAACGAGTGGCCAGCGAGCGGGCCGTTTACGACCAGTGGGAACCGGATGGGGTGGTTATCGGTTCCACGTTCAGCACGTTCATTTCCGCCCGCGCAGCAGGCATACCGCTCATCTATGCGAAGCCGTACGCCATGAGCCTGGGGCATCTGGGCACTCTGCGGAGTTATCCGCTGTGCGCGGAGACCAACCGCGCACAGCGGCTGGTGAACCAGGTCGCTGGCTCTGTCACCCGGATGATGGCTGATTACATGACCTGGAAACCCAGAGCGTTCCGGCAGATAGCCCGAGAGAACGGTGTGGAGCTGCCGCGTCGTACCATCGACGCGATTTCGGCTGACCTGAATCTGGTGTGTTCGCTCCAGCCTGTACTATTCAGTGCCCCGATGGGACCACGCGAAGCCCCCGTAGGCCCTGTGTATTCCCGGAGCGACGAGGAGCTCCCGACCGACATCCTCGACCTCGCGAGGAAGCGAAGTCGGCCTATCGTCTACGTGGGAATGGGGTCCTCCGCGAGACCATATCTGGTGAAGTCCGTACTTGAGCAACTGAGTGCTTTGAACGTAGACGTCATCGCTGCGGTGGGCAAGTATTTCGGTGAAGGCCAATTACCCGAGCTACCAGCGAATGTTCGAGTTTGGGACTTCCTACCCGCGCAGAAATTGGCGGGAATCATCGATGGTTCGGTCATCCACGGGGGAGAAGGAACCGTGCAGACTGCCTGTGCTTCGGGAGCGCCCTTTGCTGGCATGGGCCTACAGGCTGAGCAACGGTGGAACGTTGAGATGTGTGTGAAATTCGGAAACGCTGTCAGCTTCAATCAGCGGTCGGTGAAGAGAAACGAGCTGCCCCTACTCGTGACTGAGATGGTCCAGGACAGTGACCTTCGAACTGCCGCACAGAGGATGAAGGAGCACATGGATCAGCTGAACGGCGCGGCTGAGAGTGCGCGTCTAATCATGGATTTTATTGACGGCGGTTGACGTTGTGTGGCGCTTGCCTACAGGCATCTGAGCAGGAATCCGGCACACCCTTCTTCATGAAGAAGATTCCCCAGGGTCACCTGATGGTTCAACTCTCCTCACCGCCCCAGTTTAGGTTGTGCCCTATGCGAAATAACTTTCTGAGCAGCGCCGTTGCTGCCTCCGCCGCAGCCGCCTTTTGCTTCTCTTCAGTCTTCACACCAGCCAACGCAGCCCCCGACAACCCTCCGAGCCCTGCGAACATCGGCCAGGAGGAACAACACCTCCAACTTCCCCAGTCCGACAAGGCCTACCCCTGGATCGCCTCACACCGTGGTCAGTGGCGCATCGCACCGGAGAACTCCATCAAGCCGTTACAACCGCCATCAACGACGGCGCCGAAATCGTTGAAATTGATGTCCGACGTACCGCAGACGGTCACTTGGTACTCATGCACGATGAAACCGTGGACCGGACGACCAACGGGTCTGGCAAAGTCTCCGAGCTGTCCCTCGCCGAGATCAAAGAACTTCGTCTTCAGGAAGGACTGGGCAACGGTCCGGCGCCCCTGACAGACCACCAGGTTCCGACGTTTGAGGAGGTGCTGGAAGCTGTCGAGGGCAAAAACGTGCTTCTCAACCTGGACAAGGGTTGGGACGTTCGCGAACAGATGTACGAGGAACTTGCCGCGCGGGACATGGTCGACTACGGCTTGTTCAAGGGGGCACCCAATGTGGAAGAGGCCAACGAATTCATGGCCGCACACCCCGAGGCCCACTACATGCACGTGGTCAACGACGCTCAGGCAGGGGATTTCGAGCAGTTCACCTCCCACATGCCGGTGGCCTTCGAGCTGGTTTTCGATAACCCGAACGATCTCCAGGCTCAGCAGGAGTACTGGGACAAGGTCGACGCCGTCTCGGACATCTGGATCAACACGATGTGGAGCTCTCTTGCGGACGGGAACACGGATGAGGCCGCCCTCCGCGGCTCAACCAAGGCTGGCAGGCCATGGTCGACCGTGGTGCCGACATGCTGCAGACCGACAACGTCCGCACCGTGAATGCTTGGCGTGTGGGGCGTGACGTCACGAAGCTCGGTACCAAACCTTCATCCATCCGAGTGCAGGCCGAGGATTACATCGACGATCCCGCGCTGTACCACGATGCGAATCCGCGCAATGAGTGTGGTACCCGTGCGATCCGCAGTAGCTCCAGTCCCGTGGACGCTTGCGATTTGGACGGTGCTCACATCATTCAGTACATCCGCGACGGCGAGTGGTTCACCCTTCCCGTCACGGCCACTCAGCCAGGGAATTACCGACTGAGCATCCGCCATTCCTCGGATACGGAACCCGGCGGTACCGTGTCGGTGGATACGGGCAAGGGTTTCGGAAAACCGATTGCTCTACCCAACACCACTCACAATCGAGCGTTCCAGGTGACCGACCTGGGCAAGTTCAAGCTCGACCGCGGGACCCAACAGATCAAGCTCAAGTTCACCCATGCGGACTACGCATCCGTGGACTGGATTCAGCTCAACCGGGGTCAGCGGGCCGATGTCGAACTTATGAGGTAATCAAATAATGGGTGGAGGGGCGGAGCCGACTGAGATCGACTCCGCCCCGAAAAATGGACAGTAATTCAGTCGCCGATATACTCACCCGTTACTGCGTCAACAGTGCCTGCCTGAATACCCTCGCATTGAGACACCCCGCCATCCGTCGTCGGTATGTAGTTCTCGCAGAAGGCCTCGTAGTAAGGCATACCGCCTTCCCACGCAGCATAGGCCTCGTCGTAGGTGAACTTGTCGCCACCACTTTCACCCGGTGCGGACGGTGCGCTCGGGGGTTGCTGGGCTGAGGCTGGGGACTTTGGGGCCGCGGCGGGAGCGGGGATTTCGTAGATTGCCTGTCCGAAGCCCAATACTTCCGGCGAGAAAATGAGCTCCCACTGCTTGTGATCCGAGCTCACCGTGTAAGCGAGTTCCCCTCGCATCGAGCGACCCGGACCGAGTTCTCCGTCCAGGCTCCCGCGCTCATCACCCGTCATTGCGATGTCGACACTGCGGTTCTCTGGATCGTTCAGAGTCCACATCATGACCGAAGAGATAGCCTGTGAATCAGACGAATTGTTGGTGACCTCAACGTCCAATACGAGCCATTGTGTCCCTGACTCGGGAGACATTATTTCGTCGCCCGAAGAGTACCGAACTCCGTGCACCGTATGTTCGAGATCGCCCATCGTGACGGTGTCTCCGACTTGATGCAGTGTGGAGTCGGAGTCCGGCGTAGCCGCGGCTGAGGGCTGAGAGCTTGAAGAAGTCGGCTGATCATTTGTCGTTTGCTCAGGGGTGTTGGTGCTGGGTGAGCCGCACCCGGTAGCCAATGACACGCATAGGAGCGCGGCGCCAGCCCGGGCGATTATTTTCCAATGTTGTCTAAGTGGGGGATTTTGCGACATGTGATCTAGCCCTTTGCAGAGGTGTGTCAGGAGACGATGTGAATAGAGACGGCCCGACAAGGGACCGCATTCGAAGACCCCCGTTTCATCGGGATAGTCATATTCACAGCGCTGAGGTAGTAATCGGATTCTCTCCCAAACTCGAGTCAAATAGCTGGAATGTACATAGTTTCTCGACACAAGTTGGAGAACCAACAGTCTTGCTCTGCTACCCGCCCGCCCTTGACTTGCAACGACGTCACGGAAAGACTCTTCCTACATCATCTGTATCAGTACAGCTGATACAGAGTGAGGGAAGGTTTCGAGATGCTTGTCGTTGTCACAGCAGTCGTCGCGTTGGCGGTGCTCTACTTCTGCACCTGGCGGATCTGTCGCAAGGCGGAGAACGCGCTCGGTCATGCGAGGGACCCTTCGGAGACGGATGGTCTGAGATACGAGAAACCCGTCATCTGGAGCTTCATCCTCAGCCTTGTGCTGCTCGCGCCCATGGTGATCCCCTTGGGGCAGTACACAGGAGTGCGCGGAGGACAGCTTCCGGCCGAGTTCCAGTTCTTCACCAATGACTTCACGCTTCAGGCTCTGGCTGTGGTGATTTCCAACAAGGCCATGCTCATTACAGCTGCGATTTCGGGAGTGCTTTGCCTCGTTATTCCGGCCGTCTCCTACATCGCAGCGCGGTCGGTGCTCAACCACTTTGTCCCAGTAGCGGATCGAGACACCGCGAGGTGGGGGAGTTCTACAAAGCCAATTCGGTCAATGCCATGCTGGCGTTGTCGCTGGCCGTATCCGGCGCGGCGCTCGTCGTGACGAGCAGCATGTTGGTTGGATCGGCCAATGAATTATCGGAGTTATTCGGCGCTGGGTTGTTCGTGGCGGTGACATTCACACTCGGGTTCGTCATCGTGGCCGTGTATGCAGTCCGTCTGTCGGAATCGAGCCGGTTGGCGTACTTGAGGTCGATCCGCACCGAGGCCGTACCGCAGTCATGATCGAAATCTCTCAGGCAAGTTCACTGCCCATTTACGTACAACTCATCAACGGGGTACTTGATGAAATCCGCAACGGTGAGTTGACCGCGGGGGACAAGGTCATGTCGATCAGGAGTCTGGCCTCCCAACTAGAAATCGCACCCAACACGGTGGCACGCGCCTACGGGGACCTGGAGAAACTGGGCCTCATCGTTTCGCGGGGGCGTAAAGGTTCCTTCGTCACGGGTGATGCCAAGGTGACAGCAGAAAGTGTCAGTAACGAGGCACTCCTTTTCGTGGAATCGCTGTCCAACGTTCCTGACGCGACCAGAACGGCTGTGCTGGCACAGATCGTCCGTTTACTGGGCGGATAAACGCGTGAACGAGAAGTCCGGCTCACCGAAGCGATCTACGGTGCCTCAAGATCAATACCTATTAGGGTCTGCAGCTCAACGACTCCGACAACCCATGAAACAACTCAGTACTTCTCCCACCCCCGCGGCAGCGCCGCTTCGTGATCGAACTCATCCCGCTGGCTGACCTTGCCCTCGCGGTCGATCAGCGTGATTGCCTGGGACGATCCGCGCTGAGTACCACCGGTAATTTCCGCGCCTGAGTCGGCCACCACGTTGATCAGTTCCACCGTGGATCCCACGTGCACGTCGTCCAGTAGCACGCTGTTGCGCACTACGGCACCGGCTTCGACCACGCAATTCTGGCCGATTACCGAGTGCTCCACCGTGCCGGCCACGCGCGCGCCGGGAGCGATGAAGGAGTTGGTGACAGCGGCGTCGTCGTTGACGAAACCCGGCAGGAGCGGAACCTGACCGGTCCAGATGGGCCACCCCAGATCGTCGAGAGTGGCGCCGTTGCCGTCGATCAGCTGCATCTGGGCGGTCCAGTAGGACTGAACGGTGCCCAGATCCATCCAGTAGCCCAGGTGGCGGTGCTCGAACACCTTGTGGTGCTCCATGAAGTAGGGGATCAGGTCCTCGCCGTAGTCGGCGAGCTGACCGAGCTCGTCCTGCAGGGTGTCCAGAGCGGAGAGCAGCTTGTCCGTATTGAAGAGGAACATCTCACCGGCCACGATCTGGCTGGCCGGCTCCTCGGGTTTGTACGCGAAGGAGGTCACTGTTCCGGACTCTTCAGTGGTGACCACGCTGTAGCGAGAGGTGTCCTCATCCACGTGGGTGGTGACCATGGTCAGATCCGCGCGCTTGGTCAGGTGGGTGTCGATCACGTCGCGGAAATCTACCGTGTAAAGATGATCGGCGGAGAGCACGAGCACCAGGTCCGGATCGGCCTCACGAATCAGCTCGGTCTGGCGGTAGATGGAATCCGAATTACCGGAGGCGAAACCCTCACCATTGCGGCCCTCGAACGGCGGAAGGATCTGCAATCCACCGTGGGAGCGGTCCAAGTCCCAGGGGCGGCCGTTGGCCAGGTACTTGTTCAGGCTGTGGGGGAGGTACTGCTGCACCATCCACACGTCAGGGATGTGAGAGTGCGCCAGGTTGGACAGCGAGATGTCGATCAACCGGTAGGTGCCACCCACGGGTAGAGCGGGCTTTACCACGTGATCCGTGAGCGCCCCCAACCGCGATCCTTTACCTCCGGCAAGAACAAGTGCAAGAACCGTGGGACGCTCCATAGTCACCCTCCTGATTGATTGTGGCTATCCACCAGAATAGCGGCACTGAAGGACCGGCACGCATGCCGTAAAGTGGTGTCCCATGGCCTCTATTGATTTTGCAGCTGAAATTCGCGATCTGCGCTCCACCTATGCGTCCGTGGAGGCCGTCACAGACGTTGCCGCGCTCGAGCGGGAAATCGCCGAGCTCTCGCAGCAGGCCACGGCCCCGGACCTCTGGGACGATCAGGACCGTGCGCAGAAGGTCACCTCGCAGTTGTCCCACAAGCAGTCCAAGATGGACCGCCTCAAGAAGCTCAACGAGCGCATCGATGACCTTGAGGTCATGGTGCAGTTGGCCGAAGAGGAAGACGACCAGGACACCCGCGACGGCACGGTGGAAGAGCTTGAATCCATCCGCAAGGCGCTGGGTCAGCTCGAGGTCCAGACCTTGCTGGCTGGCGAGTACGACGAGCGCGAGGCCGTGGTCACCATTCGCTCCGGCGCCGGTGGCGTGGATGCCGCTGACTTCGCCGAGATCCTCATGCGCATGTACCTGCGCTGGGCCGAGCGCCACGGCTATCCGACCAAGGTGCTGGACACCTCCTACGCGGAAGAGGCGGGCCTGAAGTCCGCCACGTTCGAGGTAAAGGCCCCGTACGCGTTCGGCACGCTCTCGGTCGAGGCCGGTACCCACCGCCTGGTGCGCATCTCGCCGTTCGACAACCAGGGCCGCCGCCAGACATCGTTCGCTGCGGTGGAAGTGATTCCGCTGATCGAATCCGATGACACCATCGAGATTCCGGAAGCTGAGCTCAAGGTGGACGTGTTCCGTTCCTCGGGCCCCGGTGGTCAGTCGGTGAACACCACGGACTCGGCGGTGCGCATGACCCACATCCCCACGGGCATTGTGGTGTCCATGCAGAACGAAAAATCGCAGATCCAGAACCGCGCCGCCGCCCTGCGTGTGCTGCAGTCCCGACTGCTATTGCAGCGTCAGGAAGAAGCGGACGCCAAGAAGAAGGAAATGGCCGGGGACGTCAAGGCATCTTGGGGCGATCAGATGCGCTCCTACGTGCTCAACCCGTACCAGATGGTCAAGGATCTGCGCACCAACTACGAAGAGGGCAATCCCTCCAACGTGTTCGACGGTGGCATCGACAAGTTCATCGACGAAGGCATTCGCTGGCGTGCCGACGCGCGCCAGCACGACGAAGACTAACGAGCTCTCGTCCAACGACGACGCCGCCGCGCCCAGCAGGTGCCCCAGGCACCTAAGGCGGGGGAGCGGCGTCATACTGGGTGAGACCCGCTGAAGGAAGTTACGGCCCATGGCCAAGAAGAAGAACGATGACGGCCGCCAGATCGTGGCCAACAACAAGAAAGCCCGGCACGACTACAACATCTACGACACCTATGAGGCCGGTCTGGCGCTCATGGGCACCGAGGTGAAGTCGCTGCGCATGGGGCGCGCGTCCCTGGTGGATGCGTTCTGCCAGTTCGACCGCAGTGGTGAGCTGTGGCTGGAGCACGCGCACATCCCGGAGTACCTACAGGTTCGTGGACCAACCACTCGGCCCGGCGCCGCCGCAAACTGCTGCTGCACCGCTCCGAACTGGACAAGATCGCGGGCAAGACCCGCGAGGCCGGCTACACCATCATTCCGCTGTCCCTGTACTTTGTGGACAACAAGCGCGTGAAGGTGGAGATCGCCGTGGCCCGGGGTAAGCGCGAGTACGACAAGCGCCAGACCCTGCGCGAGAAGCAGGACAATCGCGAGGCCCAGCGGGCCATGCGCTACCGCAACATGGGGATATAATGCCGCCTGTTGACGCGTAACAACTAGCAGGCGTAAACTGATGTGTCCGCGACCGAGAGGGAGCGGATTTGGTAATTGCATACGGGGATGATCGGTTTCGACGATGTGAGTTGAGACAAGGGAAGCGGGTCGAGGACGCAGAGTTATCTCGTAAACGCTCTCTGTAAAACAATAAGTGCCAAATCCAAGCGCACTGACTTCGCTCTCGCTGCGTAAGTAGCGACAGCAGTCTGGCAGCCCAGGTTCACCTTCGACCTGGATCCTGCCATCAGCTAGAAGGTCACTGCTGCGAACGCAGGTTACGGGCGTTCGTGGGACTTTTACGTAACTGAGTTCGGCGGTCACTTGTGTGCGAGATGACCGGAACTGAGAAACCTATTAGCACACTGCACCCGGAGAAGCCTTGACAATGCTGCATCGGACGGGGGTTCAATTCCCCCCATCTCCACAAATTTCCCGTATCGGGAGAAAGCCTCGCGTTATATACGCGGGGCTTTTTTCATGAGCTGTCGCCACGCTTGCACGCTGATAGAAAACGATCAGGCGGAAGCACTGAACCTATCGGCGCCCTGTGGAAGACTTGGCATCAGATCCCACGAACAGTCAGCTAGACAGACAGGTAGGTGCAACACATGAGTGATCGTCCCAACGAGCCGCAGTCCGGTTCTTCCTCCGCTTCCGGACATACCTCGGGCAACAACCAGCCCGAGTACGGTCAGCGCGTGGAGGGCAACGACCAGGCCTTCGGCCAGAACGCCTACGACCGGTCGCAGCAGAACTACGGTTCGCAGCAGCCCGAGTACGGACAGTACGGAGATTCCCAGCCCAACGGTCAGCAGTACGGTAACGACCAGTACGGCAACCAGGGTTACAGCAATCAGTCCCAGTATGGTGACCAGCAGTACGGCCATGACCAGTACGGCTACCAGGGCCAGCAGGGCTACGGTAACCAGGGTTACGGTAACGATCAGTACGGCAACCAGGCGTACGGCCCGGGCGGGGCGAACAACCCCACGTACTACCAGAACGATTACAACCAGCAGCCTACGGGGACCAGAACTACTACGGCAACGGCAAGCCCGCGGGCAACGGCCTGGGCATCGCGTCCCTGGTGCTGGGCATCATCGGGATCCTGACCTTCTGGTTCTTTGGTTTGGGTGGCCTGATCGGTTTGGTCGGTCTGATCTTGGGTATCGTCGGGCTGGTCAAACTCCGCAAGACTCCCGGATCCTCCAAGGCGCTGCCGATCGTGGGTATCGTGCTCTCAGTCCTGGCGATCATCGGCGGCATCGTGATGGCGGCCCTGTTCTTCTGGGCCTTCGACATGGTCAGCGAGTGCGTGCCGCTGCTCGAGTCCGGTTCCCAGACCGCTTACGAGCAGTGCGTGAATGACGTTGTCAACCAGAACATGGGCCTCGACAGCTAACGCACCTTCCACAGCATCGTGCCCCGGCACGGTCGACGACGCCGCTCCACGCGGTGGTCTCGTCCGTCCGGGGCACGAGTTGGTTAAGACGAGCGCATCAGTCCCGGCTGAGGCTTGGCACTAGGAACCTTCGCGAGTGCCCAGGACGTCCAGAGCGGCGTCGTGGAGCACGCCGTTACTCGCGACCGCGTTGGCACCGAAGGGGCCGTCCTGGCCCTTGAGTGAGGTGAAGCGGCCGCCGGCCTCGGTCACGATGGGCACCAGGGCCGCCATGTCGTAGAGGTTGAGCTCGGGCTCGGCTGCGATGTCCACGGCGCCCTCGGCCACCAGACAGTAGGACCAGAAGTCGCCGTAGGCGCGCGTGCGCCACACGGAATCGGTCAGTTCGATGAATTGGTCTCGCACACCCAGGTCTCGCCAGCCGGTCAGGGACGAATAAGACAGCGACGCGTCGGAGAGCTGATTCACGGATGACACCGACAGCCGGGTGGCCTGCGACAACGAACGGCCCGTGAAGGCACCAGAACCCAGGGCGGCCCACCAGCGACGGTTGAGCGCCGGAGCGGAGACGACGCCGGCGACCACCTGGTCGTCCTCGACAAGGCCGATGAGGGTGGCCCACACGGGGACACCGCGGACAAAGTTCTTGGTGCCGTCGATCGGGTCGATCACCCATTTGCGGGAACCGGATCCGGACGTGCCGAACTCCTCGCCGATCACGGCGTCGCGGTTACGCACTCGACCCAGCTGGGAACGGATCACGGATTCGGCCTCGCGGTCCGCGTCCGTGACGGGGGTGAGATCCGGCTTGGTCTCCACATGGAGATCCTGGGCCTTGAACCGACGCATGGTCAGCCCATCCACAGAATCGGCCAGGATGTGCGCGAGACGGAGGTCATCCGTGTAATTGCTGGGTGATCGCATGAGCTCTACGTTATCGCCTGTCCTAGTTGCTTTTCGTCGGCACCCGACTGTGTTTCCCCGCGCGACGCCCCCAGTAGCCTGCGTAGCGACTCGAGCCTGAGCGGGGCGGCAGGGGAAGCCTCAGGGCGCTGTACCCACTCGTCCAGTGCGCAGCCGGGGGAATCCTGGGTGTGCAGACAGCCGCGCGGGCAGTCTGCGGTTGCGGGCACCAGGTCCGTGAACGAGTTGAGGAGTTCTTCCTCGCTCACATGGGCCAAGCCCAAGGAGCGGATGCCTGGCGTGTCGATGACCCACGTCCCGGGGGAGGTGTCCGGCATGCGGAGG
>NZ_AJXN01000104.1 GCF_000286355.1 Kocuria atrinae C3-8
CTGGGCGGCGGCGTCGGCGGGTCCGGAACGACGGGCGGGCCTGACGGTCCTCGAAGGCACCTGGGCGAGCGCGGGCGGAGCACGGCAGGCCGCAGCGAACCACGCACTGAGCAACAATGCGGACTGGATCGCCTCCACGGACGCGGACACCGCCGTCCCACAGAACTGGCTGAGTTATCAGCTGGAACGCGCCCGGATCGGGGTGGACGCAGTGCTCGGCACCGTGGAACCTGATCCGACCGAGTGCCCCGAACACGTCTTCCGGTTGTGGCACCTGGAGCACGACCTGAGGGAGGGGCACCCCTATATTCACGCTGCCAACATGGGCGTTCGAGCGGGCGCATTCGAGACGGCCGGTGGCTTTCCCGACGTGGAATGCAGCGAGGACGAGGCCGTGGTCGTTGCACTGCGCGCTGCCGGCGCCCGCGTGGAGGCCACGGACCGGATTCGCGCGATCACCTCCGGGCGGTTGCGCGGCCGCGCGGCCCTGGGGTTCGCGTACCACCTGCGCCATCTGGCCGCCCAGTGCGGCGCACGCCACGGAGCCCAACACGGACAGGTCGAGGGCTTCGCCGATCGCTGAAGCTCTTGCCGCACCGGGCCCGGCGCTGCCTAGAGTGAGAGGCAGTTCGTCCCACTGTCGATCGCAGAAAGAGGTTTCTCGTGAGCGAGACCAGCATCAGCGCCACCCGAGTCATTGACGCCCCGGCCGAGGACATCTTCGAGGTGCTGTCCCTGCCCGCCAAGCACCCGCAGGTGGACGGTTCCGGCACCGTGGTGTCCGGCACCGACCAGCGCATTCAGCAGACCGGCGACGTGTTCGTGATGAACATGCACGCGGAGGCCATGGGCGGTGACTACAAGATGGAGAACCACGTTACGGGCTTCGACCCCAACAAGCTGATCGCGTGGAAGCCCTGCCAGGAGGGCACTCCCATCGAGCACAACGGCTGGGAGTGGCTGTACGAACTCCAGCCGCAGGGTCCCGATTCCACCGAGGTCACGCTGACCTACGCGTGGTCGGACGTGCACCCCAAGCTCCTCAAGAAGCTGAGCTTCCCGGTGTTCCCGGAGTCCGTGCTCGAGGAATCACTCGAGAAGCTCGCCGCCGCGGTGAGCGACAAGTAACGCTCCACTTCCGGAGTTTTCACACAACGACGACGCCGCTCGGTCGCCCGCACAGCGCGGGGACCGGGCGGCGTCGCCGTTTCGTTTGAGCAGGTGCGATGCCGCGGCCAAGCTGTGTGCGCGGAGAGGCGTCGATCTCGTGCGCGGCGTCCGCCGGAAGGTCCGCTAGGGCCCACTGACCACCGTGATCAACACGAACAGCAGGGGCAGGTACAGGACCGCCACGGCCAAGTTGGCGATGCCCCACCCGGGGCGGTTGCAGTGGATGGCGCACCCGGTTCCGCACCCCCCGGCCAGGAACGGAATTCCCAGAAGGAGCAACGGCAACCACGGCCCCATGTACTGTCCGAACGGCAGGATCAGGGCGATTCCCACCGCCACGAAGAACATGACCACGGTCAGCAGCGAGGTGTAGTGGCCGCGCTCGCCGTGGGCGGGTCGATGATTGCGCGCGGAGTGGCGTGGCCCGGAATGGGATTCCCGCCGTGCGGAACGGCGAGAAGACGGTTGGGTATGGGCAGACCGGGCGGCTTCGCGGGCTTCTCGACGGGATGTGGCGGGCCTGGGCCGAGTTGACCGGGACTCGGCGGACTGAGAACGAGCCGACCGGGACTGACCTGATCGGGACCGGCCGGAGCGGGACTCTGCGGAGGTCTGCGCGGCGAAGTGACTCATCGCGGCACACACGGCGTGACCGTGAACCAGACGGCGGTCGCTGCCGCGGCCACGCGTTCCCTGGTCTCCATCTGGGGCCCGAACCTCTGGATCTCGTCGCGGAAGCGCGCGTCGCACCAACAGTCGAAGTAGCCGCGTTCGATGTAGCAGCGGTCGTGGCGCATGCACAGCGTGTCGAACGTGTCCTCCGGCTCACCACCGCCGTGACCCGGTCCGCACCATGCACCCCAGATCGGGATTCCTGCGGAAATCCCCGTGCGCTCGCGCAGCGGGTCCTCGCCCGGAGCCGCCGGCGAAGCCATGTCGGCATCCGGGTCGGGTGCGTCCGGTGTGGTCGTGGGTGCAGCCACCGCGGCCCCCGCCGCGGTGAACATGAGCGCCCCCATGACTAATGGAATGACTGTCACAGCCCAGAATGGTCCCCGTGAAGATCTCATGAGTTCGACTCCCCCAAGTTGAACTAGATGATGTGTTCATACTGTAGGGGGTGGAGCTTCCGGAGGGAAACACGTGTGTTGCTCCCTCCCGGCCCGTGAGTGCGCGGTGTGCGGCGTACTCTGGTTCAGAACCTCAGCGACACCAACCACGGGAAAGGGAGCGCCTCGGCATGCAGTCCGCAGGGACATGGGAAGGCTACGAGCGGGGCAGCTCCGGTTACAAAAGGATTCTGATCGCGCTGTTGTGCGCGGGGATCGCGACGTTCGCTCAGTTGTACTCGGTGCAGGGCGTGCTTCCGATCATGGCGCAAGACCTGGAGATCGACGCCGCTCAGGCCTCCTTGGCCGTTTCGGCCGCGACCCTCGGTTTGGCGGTCGCCGTGATCCCGTGGTCGTTGATGTCGGACCGGTTCGGCCGCCGCCGCACCATGGTCACCGCCGTCATTGCGGCCACCATCCTGGGTGTGGCCATGAGCCTGATGCCGTCCTTCGAGTTGCTCGTGGGAATGCGTTTCCTTGAAGGCATGGCGCTGGGCGGTATCCCGTCCGTGGCCATGGCGTACCTCGCTGAAGAGGTGAACCCGGTGCACGCCGCGATTGCCGCGGGCAGCTACATCTCCGGAACTACCTTGGGGGGACTCTCGGGTCGCATCGTGGCGGCCCCGGTGGCCGACTTCTTCGGGTGGCGGGCCGGAACACTCGTGGTGGCGATCTATGCGGCCATGGCGGCCGTCGCGTTCATCCTGCTGGCTCCGAAACAAAAGGGCTTCAGACCACAAGCGGTCCGACTGACCGGCCCGGGCGGTGTGCACGAGCGGCTCCTGATCAACCTCAAGGATCCCGGACTGGTGTCCCTGTACATGCAGGGTTTCCTGCTCATGGGCGGGTTCGTGGCCGTCTACAACTACATCGGTTTCCACCTGGGCGACGAGCCCTTCAACGTGCCGCCGTCGATCGTGTCCGTGCTGTTCCTGTCGTATCTGACCGGAACCTGGTCCTCCGCCCAGGCGGGCCGGATCGCTGCGCGGTTCGGTCGCCGAAAGGTGCTGATTACGTCCTCGCTGATCATGCTGGGCGGGCTCCTCATGATGCTTATCCCGTGGTTGCCCGCCGTGGTCGTGGGCCTGCTGATCTTCACCGCCGGATTCTTCGGGGCACACTCCATCGCCAACGGCTGGGTGCCGGCGCGAGCGACCGTGGGACGTGCCCAGGCGTCGTCGTTGTACACGCTGTTCTACTACGGCGGCTCGTCCGTGTTCGGCTACGTGGCCGGCCTGTTCCTCACGCGCTTCGGCTGGAACGGGGCGGTGGCGTTCATTGGTGCGCTGATCGTGGTGGCCATCGCCCTGACCGTGGCATTCCTGCGCCGACCCGTCACACCGGAGGCCGTGCAGCCCAGCGGCGACTAGGGTTGAAGGAGACGAAACCCACACGTGGACAGCCTGAGGAGGCCCCGCATGACCAACACGTTGATCGCCCGCCACCTGTTCGGCCCCGGACCGTCCAATCCGTATCCGGAGGCCACGGAGGCACTCGCCCGTCCGCTCCTGGGCCACCTGGACCCGCAGTTCCTCGAGATCATGGACCGCGCGTGCGACGGTCTGCGTCAGGTGTGGGGCACCTCCAACCGCCGTACTCTGCCGATCTCGGCCACGGGTTCGGCGGGTATGGAAGCGGCGTTCGTGAACTTCGTGAACCCCGGTGACGTGGTGGTCATCGCCGTCAACGGCCTGTTCGGCGAGCGCATGTGCGATGTCGCCGCGCGCTGCGGTGCCGAGGTGGTCCGCGTGGACTTCCCGTTCGGCCAGCCGGTGGACGCCCAGAAGGTCGCCGAGGCCCACCCGAACCCCACCATCATTGCCGCGGTTCACGCGGAGACCTCCACGGGTGTGCGCTCGGATATCGCCGCCCTCGGTGCGATTAAGGGTGACGCTCTGCTCCTCGTGGACGCCGTGACCTCCATCGGCGGTATTGAACTCAAGGCTGACGAATGGGGCATCGACATCGGTTACGCCGGTACCCAGAAGTGCCTGGGTGTGGCCCCCGGCTTGGCGCCCTTCACCGTTTCCGACCGTGCGTGGGAGCGGCGCGTGGAGAACCCTCGCTCGTGGTACCTGGACCTGGGCATGCTGGGCGGCTACGTGGGGGAGACCTCCGGTAGCGCCTCGCGCACCTACCACCACACCGCACCGGTTGCCATGATCGCCTCCCTGGACGCTGGTCTGCAGCGCATCCTGGACGAAGGGCTCGACGCCGTTCGCGACCGTCACTACGCAGCCGGCCAAGCGCTGCAGGACGGTCTGGAGGCCATGGGTCTGGAGCTGTTCGCCGCCGAGGGCCACCGCCTGCCCGAGCTGACCACGGTCAAGGTTCCGGAGGGCGTGGATTCCGCCGCCGTGCGCAAGGAACTGCTGGAGAAGTACAACCTGGAAATCGGCGCGGGCGTCAAGGAGTTCGCCAGCACCGTGTGGCGCATCGGCCTGATGGGCCCCAACGCCGCCCCGGATTCCGTGGCGCTCGTGCTCGGCGCGTTGAAGGACGTGCTCGGCAAGTAGCCCTCGGTCACAGAAGAAACTGCCCCGGACGCATCACGCGGCCGGGGCAGTTTTTCGTTCGAACGAGCTGTCTCAGTTGCTCAGCTCATCCTTGATGGCCTGGACGAACGGCTCCAGATCACCGGGGTTACGCGAGGTGATGAGCACCCAGTCCTTGGCGGGGCAGCGCTTCATGGGCTCATCCACCAGGTGCCGCCGGCGTTGACCACGTCCACCTTGATGGACTCGTACGAGGTCAGGGTCTTGCCGTCCACCAGTCCGGTCTGCACGAGCAACCACGGGCCGTGGCAGATGGAAGCGATGGGACGACCGGAGGACGCGAAGGCCTTGGCGATCTTCTGGGCGTCCTCATCGAGACGCAGGGTGTCCGCGTTGAGAGTGCCGCCGGGGAGCAGCAGCAGGTCGTACTCGGACTCGTTGACGTCCGAGATCTTCTGGTCCACGGGGAACGTTTCGCCCAGATCCCAGTCGCCCACCAGGCTCTGGATCTCGCCGTTCTCCTGAGACGCAACGGTCACGGTGGCACCCGCTTCACGCAGTTGCTCCAGGGGGACCTTCAACTCGTCCTGTTCCACACCGCGGTTGGTCTGCAGCGAGAGAGTCTTCTTACCGGTCAAATCAGCCATTGGTAAGGCTCCTTTCGATGTGCTTATGGTTCTACGGTTCCACCGCGGGGGATCGTTGGCAAGAAAACCCCGGGGTTGTCCGCTCTGAGCGACACCGCCCCGGCCAGAGGGGATCAGAAGATGCGTTCGCAAAGATAACGAACGTGTCACGATGCGGAGAAGGTGTGTCGCAATGCACACCAATGCACCAGTCCGGTCCTAACCTGAACAGGAATCAACAGCAGTCTGACCACTATGGACAAATCAGCCCTCTGCCACAGGTGATCCATGTGCCTTGAGCGAGGGTGGAGACGGTACGCGCGTGTGGGACTTTGTCAGAGATAGTTATCAACAGATTTTGTTCGCCTCGTGGCAGCACTTCAGCCTGGTGGTGCAGTGCCTCGTGCTCGCCACGGTCCTGGCCGTCGTGCTGTCGGCCCTGGTCTACCGGAGCAAGGCGGCCAGTGCGCTCGCCAACGGTGTCTCGGCCATGGGCCTCACTATTCCGTCCTTCGCGCTGATCGGTCTGTTGATCGCGCCGTTCGGTTTCGGCGTGCTCCCCGCGGTCATCGTGGTCACGTTCTTCGCGACTCTGCCCATCCTGCGCAACGCGGTGGTGGGGCTCAACAGCATTCCGGCATCCGTGGTCGAATCCGCACGCGGTATCGGCATGAGCCGCTTCCGCACACTGGCCACCGTGGAACTTCCCATGGCGTGGCCCATCATCCTGGCGGGCATCCGCGTTTCCGCGCAAATGGTCATGGGCATTGCCGCCGTGGCCGCCTACACCCTGGGCCCCGGCCTGGGCGGCTTCATCTTCTCCGGTCTCTCCCGCCTGGGCGGGGCCAACGCCTTCGAATCCGTGGTGGTGGGAGTCGTCGGTGTCATCCTGCTGGCCATCATCCTGGACCTCCTGTTGGTGGTCCTGAGCCGTCTGACAACCTCGCGAGGTATCCGTGTCTGAAACACAAACCATCCAGAACTCTGCCGAGAATGTCAGCGGCGCATCCATCCTGCTCGATGAGGTGACCAAGCAGTACCCCGGTCAGCCGAAACCCGCAGTGGGCGGGCTGACCATGGAGATCCCCGCGGGCAGCATCGTGATGTTCGTGGGCCCCTCCGGTTGCGGTAAGACCACCACGCTCAAGATGATCAACCGTCTGATCGAACCCACGGACGGGTCCATCGTGATCAACGGTGACAACGTGACGGACATGAACGGCGACAAGCTCCGCCGCCAGATCGGATACGTCATTCAGGCCGGCGGCCTGTTCCCCCACATGAGCGTTGCCGCCAACATCGGTTTGGTGCCCAAGATGCTCGGCTGGGACAAGGACCGCATTGCCGCCCGCGTGGACGAGCTCCTCGAACTGGTGTCCCTGGACCCCAAGACCTACCGGAACCGTTATCCCAAGGAACTGTCGGGAGGTCAACAGCAGCGCATCGGTGTGGCCAGAGCGCTCGCCGCGGATCCGCCCATCCTGCTCATGGACGAGCCGTTCGGTGCGGTGGACCCCATCACCCGCCAACGCCTGCAGAACGAGTTGCTCAATATCCAGGCGGAGCTGCAGAAAACCATTGTCTGCGTCACCCACGACTTTGACGAGGCCGTGAAACTCGGCGACTGGATCGCCATTTTCAACGAGGGCGCCCAGATCGAGCAGTACGACTCACCCGAACGCATCCTGGCCAACCCGAGCAACGAGTTCGTAGAGAACTTCATCGGTTCCGGTGCCGGTCTCAAACAACTCACGCTCAACCGCGTGAACGAGGTCGAGCAGCAGGAAGCTGTGACCGCGACCCCCGGTGAATCACCGGAGACGATCCTCGCTCGTCTGGAGGAAGCCGGGCAGCAAAACGTAGTGATCCTGGATTCCCGCGGCCGCGCGATCCAGTGGTTGTCGCAACGCCAGTTGTCCCGCATGCAGGTCATCTCGGACGCCGCGGACCCCAACCTGCCGCTCGTCAACGAACAGTCCACGCTCAATGACGCCCTGGACGCCATGCTGGTCGCGAGCACCGGCGCGGCACTGGTCGCCGGCCGACGGGACGTGTTCACCGGCTTGATTACAGTGAATACGGTCATGGACGCGATTTCCGCGGGCCAGGCCGCCGCCCAGGGCGACGGCGACGCGCCGGTCGGCCTCAACACCGGTTCCATCCCGCACATTTCCGACGACGCCCCGGCCAACGACGACGCCGCCGCCACGGCCGGTTCTACGGCTGCGGCCACGACCGAGAATGCTCCGCGACCGCGCGAGGATGCTCACGAGCCCCGTGCCGAAGACCACGACACGGCGAACGGGCACACCACCACGAACGGCCACCGTGCCCCGTGGGACGCGGCCAGGCGGGACTCGAGCGCAACGGCCCGGGGCGAGGCCGGCGGCGAGGACGTGACGGAAACGAGTGATCGGCCGTGAGCGCGACAACCGGAGTGCAGAACCCGGATGCCGTCTCAACCACAGCGGCGGTCGCGGGTAGCTCGTCCAAGGGGCTGTGGATCCAGCTGGCCGTGATCCTCGTGGCCATTGCGGCGTTGTTCTCGTGGCTGGCTTTCGGGGATCTGACCGAAACCGAACGCGCGACACTGGCCCCCGATGCGCTGTGGGGCTACACGGTGGAGCACCTGAAACTCACCGTGGTTGCCGCGGCACTCGTGCTGATCATCGCCATTCCGCTCGGCATCCTGCTGACGCGCGGACCGCTGCGTAAGTTCAACGGACCCGTGTTGGTGGTGGCAAATATCGGGCAGGCGGCGCCGGCCATCGGCCTGGTGGTGCTGCTCGCCTCCTGGGTGGGGTTCGGGTTCAAGGCAGCGATCATCGCGCTGGTGGCCTACGCGATCCTGCCGGTGCTGCGGAACACCATGGTGGGTCTGCAACAGGTTGACCAGCGGCTCGTGGAAGCCGGGCGCGGCATGGGCATGAGCGCGACCTCGGTGCTGTTCAGGGTGGAACTTCCGCTCGCGGTGCCGGTCATGCTCTCGGGTATTCGCACCGCGTTGGTGCTGCTGGTGGGTACCGCCACGTTGGCAACGTTCATCAACGGTGGTGGGCTGGGCATTCTGATCACCACCGGTGTGAACCTGAATCTGATCAAGGTGCTGATCGCGGGTTCCTGCTGGTCGCGCTGTTGGCTCTGCTCGTGGATTGGTTGGGGCGCTTCGTGGAACACGTCGCGCGCCCGAAGGGACTGTGATGGCAACGTCGAATCGAACGCAAGGATCGCCACGGCCGGTGGCCGGGGCGGCGTCGTCGTCGAAACGAAAGCACACACGGGGCGCCGCGGGACTGGGCGCGGGACTCGCCGTGATGTTGTTGGCGGGGTGCGGTCTGCAGCCGGCCACGTCGTTCGTGCCGGAGGTGCAGCCGGGTGAGATCCAACCCGTGGAGGGTCTGCCCGAGGATGCTCAGATCACGGTGGTGAGCAAGAACTTCACCGAACAGCTCATCCTGGGCAAGATCGCCGTGATGACCGCGGAGGCCGCCGGTTTCGAGGTGGAGGACTTCACCAACGTCCCCGGAAGCCAGCCGGTGCGCGAACTGATGGTGGCGGGTGAGGGCGACTTCACCTACGAGTACACGGGAACCGCGTGGATCACCTACATGGGCAACCCCACCGGCATCCCGGACAAGGAAGAGCAGTGGCAGGCCGTGCACGACGCGGACCTGGAGAACGGGCTCACGTGGGGTCGACCCGCGCCCCTGAACAACACGTACGCGTTCGCGGTGCGCAGCGAGGCCGTGCCGGAACTGGGCAATATTTCCAAGCTGTCGCAGATCGGAAATCTGCCCGTGGCCGAGCGGACGTTGTGCGTGGAGGCGGAGTTCAACTCCCGCCAGGACGGTCTGGACCCCATGCTGGAGACCTACGACATCCCGCGGGGTTCGGCCAACGGTATTCCGGACGGCAATATCGGCGTGTACGACACGGGTGCGGTCTACACCGCGACCGATGACGGCGACTGCAACTTTGGTGAGGTCTTCACGACCGACGGTCGCATCGATGCCCTGGATCTCACGGTGCTCGAGGACGACCGCAAGTTCTTCCCCGCCTACAACGCGGCGCCGGTGTTCAACTCGGAAACGCTGGAGGAATATCCGCAGCTGCAGGAGGTCTTCGACCAGGTTTCCCCGCTGCTCACGGATGAGACCATGCGCCAGCTGAACCTCAAGGTGGACGTGGAAGGCCAAGAACCCGTGGACGTGGCCCACGACTGGATGGTGTCCGAGGGGCTCATTACGGGCGAGGGCTGATCCCTGTCTCGCCGGGGATGAGTCCCGGTGACGGGGCCGGCTGCGAAGCCAACCCGCGGCGTCGTCCGTGGCGGGTTATAGGCCAAAATAT
>NZ_AJXN01000105.1 GCF_000286355.1 Kocuria atrinae C3-8
AAACGGCGGTGGGACGCTCCTTCGGGAGCGTCCCACCGCCGTTTCTATGTCCTGCTTGATGGCCCGGTGCTCAGCACTCGGTCCCGGGTGCTGCGCGAGCTACTGCTGATCAGGCTTCCGTTCCGAATCAGCGGAGTCCTGGGATTCGGGCTGGTCCTTGGACCACGGCGCATTGGCCGCGGACGACCCGTGATGCTGCTGGGGCCGGCCCTGGCCTGCCCCCTGAGATGGCTGAGCACCCTGTGATTGCGGCGCACCTTGGGACTGCGGGGTGCTTTGGGACTGCAGAGTGCCCTGGGGCTGCTGCGCAGGCTGAGACTGGGGCTGGACGGGTGCTTCCGGCTCCAAGCGGATACCGTACTGCGGACGGCCGTCCGGGAGGTCAGGGAACTTGGCGGAACGGTTGGAATCCGGCTGCTGCTGCGGTTGACCCTGCACACGTTGGCCGTAGGCGGGCTGTCCTTGCTGACCCTGGGGTGCCGGACCGTTCTGATGGCCCTGCTGCGGCGCGCCACCCTGTTGGCCCGACCCACCGTTCCAACCCTGCTGCCCCTGCTGAGGGCCGGGCTGGTGCGGTCCCGGCTGGCCACCGTACGGCCCGGAGTAACCCTGGGGACCGTTGGGGCCTTGCGAGCCAGGTCGACCCTGGGGCCAGTTCTGCCCCTGTGGTCCGTTGTATCCCTGGGGACCATTCAGTCCTTGGGGACCCCACTGCCCCTGCGGCGGACCCCACTGGCCACGCTGGCCGTTAGGCCCCTGCGGGGGCTGGTTCCAGCCACCCTGCTGGGGACGGGAGCCCGGTGCCTGGCGCAGGTTGAGACGCCCAGAACGTTGCGGGCTTCACCGGCGACCTCCGGAGCGGCGATCACTTCGTAGCTGCCCGCCACGATGCGGTTGGTCGAGGTGAAGTCACGCTTGCCACGCTGCATCGCGTAGGTGATGGTCGCGAGCAACATCCAGAAGGCACCACCCATGATGATGGGCAGCAACAGCGCCTGTGCCAGGTCCATGCCACCCAGCAGCGACATGAGCAGACCGAAGAACGCGCCGAACACCACACCGTTGAGCGCGCCTGGAGCGCCACCTTGGGATAGGACAAACGACCGGTCACCTGCTCCACGGACTTCAGATCGCTGCCGATGATGGAGATCTTGGCGACCTCGAACTGCTGGTCGGCCAGGTAGTCCACGGCCTTCTGCGCGTCTGCGTAGGTCGTGTAGCGACCGATGGCTTCACCGCGTGGAATCTCCGCGGTCGTGGACAGTGTCATGGGCCCCTGGACGAATAACTCATGCGTCCCATTCTCGCGTAGTTTCTCGGTAGGCAGCAGGGAAACCGCTGGATCATCGCGACCGGTGAACATCGGCGACTCGTCATCGGAATCTCACGGGCACGAATGCTGCTCAATCGTTCCCGTTCACTAGGCTGGGACGGTGAGCACAAACCTCTCCAAAATTTTCGTGGCCCGGTTGATCGGCCTGGACGTGTTCGACCCGCTGGGTGACCGGCTGGGCCGATTACGTGACCTCGTGGTGCTGCTGCGCCCCGGGGGTCGTGGTCAGTCCATGGCGCGCCCCATCGTGGTGGGCTTGGTGGTCGAGGTGCTCGGCAAGAAACGCGTGTTCGTGCCCATGACGCGTGTGACCAGCATCGATGCGGAACAGATCATCTGCACCGGTCTGGTCAACCTGCGCCGCTTCGAGCAGCGCGGCGCGGAAACACTGGCCATTGGCGAACTCTTCGACCGCACCGTGGTGCTGTTGGACGGTTCCGGAACCGCAACCATCGAAGACATGGCCATGCAGCAGGTCGGCAACCGCGGCGACTGGCTCATCACTCAGCTGTTCGTGCGCCGCTCCGGCAGCGCGGGAGGCCTGATCCGGCGTCGCGGTGAAACCCTGGTCGTGGACTGGGAGGACACGGACGATCCCTCCAACGCCGGCCATCAACCGGCCACGCAGTGGATCTCCCAGCACGAAGAGGACCAGGCAGCGGACATCGCGGACGAACTACGCGGCATGCCCGAGAAGCGCATGCTCGAGATCGCTGCCGAACTGCAGGACGAACGGCTCGCGGACGTGCTCGAGGAGCTTCCCGAGGAGCACCAGGTCTTCATCCTGACCCACCTGGGCAACGAACGCGCCGTCGCCCTCCTCGAGGAAATGGACCCGGACGACGCCGCCGACCTCCTCAACGAGTTGCCCCCCGAGGACGCCGAGAAGTTCATCACCATGATGGAACCGGAGGACGCCGAGGACGTGCGCCGTCTGCGAACCTACGAAGAGGGCACAGCCGGTTCACTCATGACCCCGGTGCCCATCGTGCTGCCTCCCGAAGCCACCGTCGCGGAAGCGCTCGCCCACATCCGCCAAGAAGAAATCATTCCCGCTGCAGCCTCGGCGGTGCTCGTGTGCCGGCCGCCCCTGGAAACCCCCACGGGTAAGTACCTGGGCTTCGTGCACACCCAGCGGCTCTTGCGCTACCCCCCGCCCGAGGCCATCGGCAACCTGATCGACCGCTCCATCGAACCCGTGTCCGACATGGCCTCGTTGGAGGAAGTCGCTCGAGAACTGGCCTCCTACGACCTCACCATCCTGCCGATCGTCAACGACGCGGACCGACTGGTGGGCGCTGTGACCATTGATGACGTGCTCGACGCGCTGCTGCCCGATGACTGGCGCACCTATGACGACGGCACCCCGATCCGGAAGGTGGGTAAGCGGTATGAGTGAACCCAAACGCAACCAGTCCTCCCAGTACACCCCGGTACCGCTGGATCAGCCTCGTGAGTACCGCCCCAATTTCTTCCAGCGGTTCCGCCCCAACCCGGATTCCTTCGGTCAGCTGACCGAAACCTTCGCCCGCTGGATGGGCACCCCTCAGTTCCTGCTGTGGATGTCCATCTTCGTGTTCGTATGGCTGGGCTGGAACACGCTGGCTCCCGAGAGCATGCAGTTCGACCCGCGTGCGCTCAACTACACCCTGTTGACGCTGATGCTGTCCCTCCAGGCCTCCTACGCAGCACCCCTGTTGCTGTTGGCACAGAACCGCCAGGACGACCGTGACCGCGTGGTCGCCGAGGAGGACCGCAAGCGCGGCCAGCAGAACCTCGCAGACACCGAGTACCTGACCCGGGAAATCGCCTCACTGCGCATTGCGCTGCGAGAGGTGGCCACCCGCGACTACGTGCGCTCAGAACTGCGTACGCTGCTCGAAGAGATCCTGGAAGCACAGGAGAACAACCAACCCGATACGGCGGACGCGGACAAGCGTCCAAGAAGGAACCCGGTCAGGGAAAGAAGAAGAAAAAGAATCAGCCTGCCACCACGGCCCTCCCCGTGGTTCCCCGGGCTGCGGACGGTAAGGATTCATGACCGACTCCCCCAACGATCCACACGCACTCGACCCCCAGCTGCGCACCGCGCTCGACAAGGTCATCGACCCCGAGCTGCGCCGGCCCATCACCGAACTGGGCATGGTTCAGTCCGCCCAGTTGGACGGCAACACGGCACGGGTGACCATCCTCCTGACCGTCTCGGGGTGCCCCATGCGCGGCACGATCGAGACGGACGTGACCGAGGCCCTGAGCGCCGTCGATGGCGTCACGGACGTGTCCGTGGAGGTGGGCGTCATGACCCCGGCCCAGCGCGAGGAACTCCAGGAGAAGCTCGGGCACCGCAAGTCCAACCCGTTCGCCGATCCCCACAATCTCACGCGCGTTCACGCCGTGACCAGTGGCAAGGGTGGCGTGGGCAAATCGAGCGTGACGGTGAATATCGCCGCGGCACTGGCCGCGATGGGCCGCACCGTGGGCATCGTGGACGCGGACATCCACGGCTTCTCGGTCCCCGGTCTGCTCGGCATCACCCAGCCGCCCACGCGCGTGGCGACATGATCCTGCCGCCGGTGGTCGAGGTCCCCACCGACCTCAAGACCCCCTATGACGACGCCGCTCCGGGCGCCTCCCAGCGCCGGGCCAACCGTGGCGTGATCAAGGTGATCTCGATCGGGATGTTCGTGGACCCCTCGCAACCCGTTGCGTGGCGCGGACCCATGCTGCACCGTGCGGTGGAGCAGTTCCTCACGGACGTGCACTTCGGCGACCTTGATCATTTGTTGCTCGACCTGCCCCCCGGCACCGGTGACATCGCCATTTCCGTGGGTCAACTACTGCCCAACTCCGGAGTGCTGGTGGTCTCCACCCCGCAGCACGCGGCGGTGACCGTGGCCGAGCGCTCCGGTGCACTGGCCCAGCAGACCGATCAGAAGGTCACGGGCGTGGTCGAGAACATGTCGGCCATGGTCATGCCGGACGGAACCCGCATGGAAGTCTTCGGCGCCGGCGGCGGGGCGACCATTGCGGCGTCGTTGACCGAACGCCTCGGCTACGACGTGCCATTGCTCGGTGAGATCCCGCTGGACGTGACCGTGCGTGAGGGGGCCGACCGCGGCGAACCCGCTGTGTGGGCCAACCCTGATTCCCCGGCCGCCCAGCACCTGTGGGCCGTGGCCAAGGCTATCGATGAGCAGGGACGTAACCTGGCCGGCAGACGTCTGGGCATCACACCGCGGGGGTGATGTCCCCGCACCGATCGGCCCAAAACGACCCGTGGCCCGCAACGTTGCGGCACGGGTCGTTTTCGGTGCTGGTGACAGTCGACTCTGTGCTGACTCAGGTGCTTCCGTGTCGAAGGGAGCCCGCTCGCCGGGTTCAAGCCTGCGGACCGTGGGGGCCGCGACCGAAGCGGCCTGATATGCCGGTGCCTGGGGTTCGTCGTCCTCCATGAGGCTTCGCGGACGATCACGCGCGGGTCGTACTGGCGAGGATCGAGTTTGCGCCAGTCCACGTCCGAGAATTCGGGGCCGAGCGTTTCCTTGAGGTCGTCCTTGGCGCCGGTCGCATAGCGCTTGAGGGACTTGATGAGGTCCTTGAGCTTCTCGGCGTATTCGGGCAGCCGCTCAGGCCCGATGACCACCAGGGCCACCACCAGGATGAGGATGGCTTCTCCGCCAGAAATGCCGAACACTTACTGAACCTACCAACGCCGTATGACGCGCACGTGAACGACGCGTTTACCCAACAATTTCCCGCAGCCCGTCCAGCACCGTGGTGCCGAAACCGTCCGGTTCGGAACCAGGCAGCGTGACGCGGCCTCGTTCTTCCGCGGCTACAAGGGTAAGGGTACGCGACAGCGTGGACGGAGACGCGTCAGTCATCACCGTGTACACGACATCGTCACGGGACATCACGGCCCGCCACGGTTCGGAGCGGACTACCCATAGCTGAGTGCCCTCCACCGCGGATTCATGCAGTCCCTCGGCGCTGACCGGCAGGCCGGTGGCACCGTCCACTGGATTGTTCGGGTTCACGTCACCGCGCTGTTCGATGACCTGCACACGGTGGTGATCGTTGACCAACGTAATGGCCACCATGGGTTGCCCGGCCACCTCACCCTGCACCATGGACTCGACCTGATAGCCCTCCGAGGCCAGGGAGGGCAGGGTCCAACCTTCTGCGCGCAGAGATTGTGCGTCGGTTTCCGTGGTGGTCGTGATCATGCCGCCGCTACCGTTCCAGGCCGCCGCTGCGGGCGGCGTGTTCTCCGCGTCGGTGGAGTTCAATTTATTGCCCACGGTCCATCCGACGCCCACGAGCAGGGCCGCGGTGACGCACAGGGCCACCGTGGTGGCGAAAAGAACGGTGCGGCGATGGGGGACGCGGCGCATTCGGCTGACGTTTTGGTACAGCGTGCTCAGTGCGGTCTCCCCCTCCCGGATCAAGAACGGTGGATCGTTGAATTGACGTTGTCATTGTGTGTCGTGAAGCTGACAGAGATCTGGGTGGTCGCGGGAAAATCTCCCGGCTGGGATGACCTGGG
The DNA here is from genome assembly GCF_000286355.1 of Kocuria atrinae C3-8. Taxonomy (GTDB): domain Bacteria; phylum Actinomycetota; class Actinomycetes; order Actinomycetales; family Micrococcaceae; genus Kocuria; species Kocuria atrinae_A. The sequence continues at coordinate 5,880 of NZ_AJXN01000105.1, forward strand.
AACGGGTTGTGGCGCCTTGGGTGGGATTCCGTGCCCTCCGCGCGCTGACCGGCCCGGGTACACACGTGCCATGGGGACCGCGATAAGCTGAACCATCATCACCGCAATGGAAGTTCTGCCGCGGAACGAGACCACAAGGAAGCAGCGAAGGGCACACTAACGTCCATGAGTACGGATAAGACCACCAGCTGGGCCTATTGCGAGGCTTACGCCACGGACGACGAAACCGCGTACCGTGCCCGCGAGCGCTCCCTCGCCCTTCGACTGGACCCGGTCACCCCCGCCACGGCGGCGCTGCTCACGGTGCTCGCGGCGTCATCCCGTCCCGCGACCGTGGTCGAGGTCGGCACCGGTGCGGGTGTCTCCGGGCTGTCGCTGCTGCGGGGTATGCCCTCGAATTCCGTGTTGACCACGATTGACACGGACATTCGCGCTCTGCGCGCCGCCCGTGACACGTTCCGGGAAGCCGGTTTCGAGACCAAGCGGACCCGCACCATCTCCGGTGCCGCTTCACTGGTGCTGCCCCGTCTGACCGAGAATTCCTACGACATGGTGTTCCTGGACGCTGATCTCGCCAACACCGCCGAGTACGTGATCGAGGGCGCGCGCCTGTTGCGTCGCGGAGGCATGTTGATCGTCAATGACGCCTTGCACCAGGACCGAGTGTCCCAGCCGGCCCACCGGGACGAGGACACCGTGATCATGCGCGACGTGGTACGCACCCTGCGCGGCGAAGAACGCCTGGCAAGCACCCTGCTTCCCACGGGCACCGGGGTGCTGTTGGCCGTGCGGCGCTGACCGGCACCGCTACCTGCGCCGAAGAACGGCCTTGGAACAGGGCCGGATGGGCCGGACGACACCGCGCTAAACCCCCGACACTTCCGAATCAGCACCACGTTTCTGGCCTATGAGACCGAACAAACCTCGAGGGTCCACACACGTTGCGTGTGTGGACCCTCGAGGTTTGTCGTGCGGTGAAGAATCGACCGTTACTCGGTCACCTTGGCGAGGCACTCGCGAAGCTCCGTGGCTTCGTTGGCCTTCAGCTCCACCACCAGGCGCCCGCCACCTTCCAGGGGGACCCGCATGATGAGGCTGCGCCCCTCCTTGGTGACTTCCATCGGTCCGTCACCGGTTCTAGGCTTCATGGCCGCCATGTATGAACTCCTCTTCGTGTGTACCTACGGCCTCCATCTTATCGAACACTCACCGGATACCGTGACCAGCCCCACCCCCGGGGCCGCTGACATGGGTGATCACGGCGGGTAATCGCCGCCGCCGGGAAGCTGCTTCCAGTGCCACAACCACCCCACCCACACGAGCTGCAGGATGGCCCCGGTGATGATGAGCAGCGTTCGATACGCCTTGGACTCGGACACGTGCACTAACGGGCCGGCCAGCAGCGCCCACGGGAGCAACAAGCGGAACGTGGAGGACTGCGGGTGCAGGACCAACAGCAGGTAGACACCGTACGCCGCGATCCAGACCCGCACGAAGAACGGCAGGGATTCCTTCACCACGCGTGAGCGGAGCATCAAGACGACCGCGACGACCAGTACCACGGGTGCCACAACCCCCACCGGTCCGAACAGGTTCACGCCCCGGTCCACCCACGGCAGGATGGGAATCACCCGGTTGTCCGCACGCCAGGCCGTTTCCGTCTCGGTGTACGCGGTGAATTCGCCCGTGACGGCCCACGCGATGGCGGGCCAGCTCAGGGCCGCTGTGCAAGCGATCAGGCCACTACGAGCCAACGGTCCGCGCACTGATACCAGGTCCGTTCACCGCAACGCACGCTCACCACACTGCGCCACAGCCACCACACACCCAGGGCCGCGGCGAAGGCCACGCCGGTGGGCCTGGTGAGCGCCATGATCACGGTAAACACCGCCGCCAACAACGCCCTATCTCGCACGACGGCCAGAATGGCCAGGCTCAGGAACAACAGGTGCAGTGCTTCTGAATACGGCGTCTGCAGCACCGGCGCCACGGGATTGAAGGCCACCACGGCAACCGCCCACAGTGGAGCCTTGCCCACGCCGTTGGCCCAGCGGGACCCGCGTAGGGCTGGAACGGCGTCGAAAATCTTGTAGAGCACCAGTGCCGCACCGAATCCCGCGAGCAATGAGACCGTGGCCGCGGTCAAGGCCCAGCCACTACCCGTGACCGCATCGATACCGCGGACCAGGAAGGGGTGCACGGGATAGAAGGCCCACTGGTTCTGCTCGGCGTGACCGAACACGTCGCGGGGAATCTGAGCGGGATAGCCCTCCGAGAAAATCCGGTGGTACCAGTCCGAATCCCAGATATCCACGAACTGCAGATAGCTTAGGGCGCCGTCCCCCCAGGGACCGGGACCTTGCTGGCGACCCACCACCGTGAACACGATCCAACCCCACGCGCGGGACAGCCCGTAGACCAGCAGCACAGCCAACCACCACGGGGTAACGGCCCAGGCCCGCTGGAGTTGGGCCGCAATGCCGGCGCGCGGGCGAGTCGGCTCGGTGTCGACACGGGGCGAGGTTCCGCCCACGGGGGCCGAATCCGAGGAACTGCTCATGCGCCGGTGCCGTTCGACGCCGCGTGCGCCTCAACCAAAATGTTCACCGCCTGATCCACGCTGTCCGTGACGTGGAACAGGTCGAGATCATCGGGAGAGATCTTGAGATCGCTCGCGACCGTCTGTTCGAGCCACGTGACCAGCGGGGACCAGAAAGCCGTGCCCATCAGGATGACCGGGAAACGAGTGACCTTACCGGTCTGCACCAGCGTGAGCGCCTCGAAAAGTTCGTCCAGGGTGCCGAACCCGCCCGGGAGCACCACGAACCCCTGGGTGTACTTCACGAACATGGTCTTGCGGGCAAAGAAATAGCGGAAGTTGATGCCCAGATCCACCCAGTCGTTGAGCCGCTGTTCGTGGGGTAGTTCAATGCCGATACCCACCGACTGGGCTCCCACGTCCACCGCTCCCCGGTTGGCCGCTTCCATCACGCCCGGACCACCGCCGGTGACCACTGCGTAGCCGGCGCGGCCGAGAGCTTGACCGACCTCACGAGCCGTTTGGTACTCGGGGTGCTCCTGCGGAGTTCGAGCAGAACCGAACACGGACACCGCCGGCCCCAGGGTAGCTAAAGCGTCGAAGCCCTCCACGAATTCCGCTTGAATGCGCAGCACCCGCCACGGGTCCGTGCGCGTGAAATCCTGGGGCGCATGCGGGCGCTGGTCCAATAACCGCTGGTCAGAGGTGCGGCGCGCCATTTCGGAACGGCGCAGCACCACGGGGCCCTTGAACCGCTCGGGTGGAACCTGATCTGGGGTGGGATCGGACGGAATGCTCATGGTTCCAGGCTACGGGGTGCCTAGGACACGCACAGGCGTGTAGCACCGCAGTCAAAACGAAACCTAACTTTAACAATTGCTCTTGTGTTGTAGACCACATTTGGTCAATCCGTGCACTACTTTTACTTGCATGTCACACTCTTCCGCCTCCACCGATACCGGCGCAGAAACCGGAACCCGGACCGGCGATCCCCTGGTCCGGCTGTCGCACGTGGACAAGCACTTTGGCGATCTTCACGTCCTCAAGGACATCAACCTGGAAGTTGCTGCCGGTGAAGTGGTCATGGTCATCGGACCTTCGGGTTCCGGTAAATCCACCCTGTGCCGAGCCATCAACCGACTGGAAACCATCGACAGTGGTGAAATCACCGTGGATGGCAAAGCACTCCCCAAGGAGGGCCGTGCGCTCGCAAAACTGCGCGCGGACGTGGGCATGGTGTTCCAGTCCTTCAATCTGTTCGCTCACAAGTCCGTGCTGCAGAACGTCACGCTCGGCCCCATGCGCGTGCGCGGCACCAACAAGAAGAAGGCCGAGCAACGGGCCATGGAGCTGTTGGATCGCGTGGGTGTGGGAAACCAGGCGCACAAGCTGCCCGCTCAGTTGTCCGGTGGTCAGCAGCAGCGCGTGGCCATCGCCCGCGCACTCGCCATGGACCCCAAGGTCATGCTCTTCGACGAGCCGACCTCCGCGCTGGACCCCGAGATGATCAACGAGGTTCTGGACACCATGGTGTCCCTGGCCAAGGCTGGGATGACCATGGTCGTAGTCACCCACGAGATGGGCTTCGCCCGCCGCGCGGCCGATCGCGTGGTGTTCATGGCGGACGGGGCCATTGTCGAAGAGAACACCCCGGAAGAATTTTTCACCAATCCGCGCAGTGACCGCGCCAAGGACTTCCTCGGCAAGGTTCTGGGTCACTGATGCCTCAGGACCACTGATCACCGCGCAGTTCCACCCATCACTAAGGAGCACCCCGTGAAGTACGGAAAACCCATGACCCTCGCGGCTCTGGCCGCAACCACTGCCCTGACCCTCACCGCGTGCGGCGGCAATGACGACGGCGGCGGAGAGTCCTCCGGCGGCGACGGCGATTCCGTCCGCATCGGCATCAAGTACGACCAGCCCGGCCTGGGGTTCAAGGACGGCGAGGAATACACCGGTTTCGACGTGGACGTAGCCAAGTACGTCGCCAAGGAACTCGGTTACGAAGAAGATCAGATCGAATGGGTCGAATCCCCGTCCGCCAACCGCGAGAACATGCTCTCCAACGGCCAGGTCGACATGATCTTCGCGACCTACTCGATTACCGATCAGCGTAAGGAGTCCGTGGCTTCGCCGGGCCGTACTTCGTGGCCGGTCAGGACCTGTTGGTCAGCCAGGACAACAACGACATCAACGGCCCGGAGGACCTCGAGGGTAAGAACCTCTGCTCCGTCACCGGTTCCACCTCCGCCCAGAAGATCAAGGACGAGTACGCGGGCACCGTGAATCTCGTGGAGCAGGGCGGCTACGCGGACTGCGTGACCATGCTGGGCTCCGGCGGTGTTGACGCCGTTACCACCGATGACATCATCCTGGCTGGCTTGGCCGCCACGGACGCCAACTCCGGCAAGTTCAAGGTGGTGGGCAACCCCTTCACCGAAGAGAAGTACGTCGTGGGTATCCCCAAGGACTCCGACCAGTGCCAGGCCATCAACGACGCCATCACCAAGATGATCGACGACGGCGCCTGGGAAGAGGCCGTCACCAAGAACACCGAGGGCGCGGACTACAAGTACAACGAGGACTTGAACCCGCCCACTCCCGATGCCTGCGCCTGATTGATTGACTGACCCGCACCCGGTGGGATTCCTTGCGAATCCCACCGGGTACAACGGGAGGAAAACGTGTCCGATTACTTCAGTGACTTTGCTTCACTGTTATCCCAGTACGACGTCCTGGGTGCTTTCTGGGTCAATATCCAACTGACCTTCTGGGCCGCGCTCGGCTCCATGGTGCTGGGCAGTGTCCTGGCGCTCATGCGGATCAGCCCGGCGGCGTCCATGCGCGCCGTGGGTGCCGGGTATGTGACCCTGATCCGCAACACCCCGCTGACCATCATCTTGGTGTTCCTGGTGCTGGGTGTGTGGTCGCAGCTGACCATCAGTTTCAGCGACGATTTCAACCGAAACTTTTTCATCTACGCCGTGATCGGCTTGAGCATCTACCACGCCGCGTTCGTCTGTGAGGCCATCCGCTCCGGTGTGAACACGGTTCCCGTGGGTCAGGCGGAAGCGGCCCGGGCCATCGGCCTGAGCTTCCTACCCGCTGCCCGGCTGATCATCTTCCCGCAGGCCCTGCGCGGGGCCATCACCCCGCTGGGTAACACCCTGATCGCGCTGACCAAGAACACCACCGTGGCCGCGGCCGCCTCCGTCACGGAGATCTCCGCGCTCATGAAAACCATGATCGAGTTCCGCCCGGACGTGATCATCGCGGTGTTCTTGACGGTGGCACTGGGCTTCGTGATCATCGTGATTCCCGTGGGTCTGCTGACCACGTGGCTGTCGCAGAAACTGGCGGTGAAGCGATGAGCACATCGGTACTTTTCGATGTCCAAGGGCCTCGCGCCAAGCGAGTCACCATGGTTCTCAACGTGGTGGCCGTGCTCGTCGTGGCCGTCCTGGTGTGGTTGGTCGTCCAGAAGCTGGATGAACAGGGCCAGCTGGAAGCGGCCAAGTGGACCGCACTGTTCACCGAACGCACGTGGAGCAACTTTCTGATCCCGGGCCTGTTGAGCACCCTCGAAGCGGCAGCGTTGGCCGTGGTGGGTTCCGTGATTTTCGGTCTGATCTTCGGCCTGGGTCGACTGTCCAGCCTGTGGATCCTGCGAGCCGTGTCCACCGTGGTGGTCGAGTTCTTCCGCGCGGTGCCCGTGCTGGTCATGATGATCTTCTTCTACCTGGGCCTGGCACGCACCGGACTGGTGCAGCCTTCGAACACCCCGTTCTGGGCCGTGGTCATCGCGTTGATCCTCTACAACGGGTCGGTCATCGCGGAGCTCGTGCGCTCGGGTGTCTACCAGCTGCCCAAGGGTCAGCGGGAAGCCGGGCTGGCCGTGGGCCTCACTCCGTCCCAGGCGCTACGCAGCATCCTGTTGCCCCAGGCGCTGACGGCCATGCTGCCCTCGCTGGTTTCCCAGTTCGTGGTGATCCTCAAGGACACCGCCCTGGGTTACATCATCACCTACCCCGAGCTGCTCGCCTCCGCGCGCCGTTTGGGTTCCGGTGACGGCAACATTCTGCAGACCCTGCTGCTGGCGGCCGTGGTGTTCATGATCATCAACTCGCTGCTCACATTCATCGCGGGCAGACTCTCGCGTCTGCTCAGTTACCGCACCTCCGGTAAGACACGGCCGCTGCACGAGGCCGCGGCCGGTGACGAAACGGGCTGAGCCGCCCGAGCGACGTCGCCATCGCCGTCGAACCGAACGAGAACCAACGAATGGGTCCCGGAAGCCGAAAGCTTCCGGGACCCATTCCCACGCTGAGGATGACCTAGGACAGCCACTCCGCGAGCGCCCGATAGCACTCGCGCACGGCGTCGTCGAAGACGTGCTCGTCATCCGTGTGGGCCAGCAGTGCGTCGCCGGGGCCGAAGTTCACCGCCGGCACCCCCGCTTCCGAGAACCGGGCCACGTCCGTCCAGCCGTACTTGGGCATCGGCTCCTGACCTACCGCGGCCACGAACTGCGCGGCGGCGGGCCGGTCCAGTCCGGGGCGCGCTGCGGGCGAGAGGTCCTGGAAGTCGAGTTCGTAGCCCTCGAACACCTCCCGCACGTGGTCCTGCGCCTGCTGCAGGGTCTTGTCCGGGGCAAAGCGGTAGTTGACGTCCACCCAGGAGTTGTCGGGAATGACATTGCCGGCCACTCCCCCGCCGATCCGGATCGCGTTGAGACCCTCGCGGTAGTCCAGGCCCTCCACGGTGATGGTTCTTGGTTCGTATGCGGCCAGCCGCGCGAGCACGTCGGCCTGCTTGTGGATCGCGTTGTCGCCGATCCACGCGCGGCCCGAATGCGCGGCCTTGCCGGTGGTCGTGATGCGGAATCGCATGGTGCCGTTGCAGCCGCCCTCCACCGTGCCGTTGGTCGGTTCGAGCAACACAGCGAAGTCCGCTTCGAGCAGCTCGGGGCTGTTGCGCATCAGTCGGCCCAGACCGCTGGCGTCACTGGCCACTTCTTCGTGGTCATAGAACACGAACGTGATGTCCCGGTTGGGCTCGGTCAGCGCATGGGCCAGTGCCAACTGAACCGCCACCCCGCCCTTCATATCGGTGGTGCCTCGTCCGTAGATTACGTCCCGCCCGGATTCCCGACGCCGCACGGACGGTACCGTGCCCAGCGAGCCTTCCACGGTGGGCAGGGGCACGGTGTCCAGGTGCCCGGCCAGCACCACGCGCTCGTCGCGGCCCAGGTTCGTGCGGGCCACGATGGAGTCACCGTCGCGGTGCACTTCGAGATGCGGCAGCGCGCGGAGCGCGGTTTCCACGGCATCCGCGAGGGGACCCTCGTGGTCGGAAACCGATTCCACGTCCACGAGTGCCGCGGTGAGATCGGCCGGGTCCATGGTGAGGTCGAGTTCGATGGGTGCGGTGCTGGAGTCCATGCGGGCCAGCCTAGTCACCTTCGCGTCACACAGTGATGGACATCCTAGGATGGTGCCCATGACTTCAACGAGCGAGAGCACCGAAACATCCCGCACCGCATCCGGCGTAGGCCTGGCCACCGTGGTCGATTCCGGACCCAAGGCCGGCACCGTCCTGGACGTGTTCTACCCCGCCCCCGCCCTGAGCCCCAACGCTGACACCTCCTTCGAGGCGGACCTGCGCGTGGCCGCGACCACCGATCCCGATCGCAACGTGCGCTCCGAGATCGTCACCACCGTGATCGATCTCGACGCCGCCCCCGCCGACGCCGCCGACGCCTACCTTCGCCTGCACGTCCTGTCCCACCGCTTGGCCAAGCCCAACACCCTCAACATGGACGGCGTGTTCGGTCAGTTGGCCAACGTGGCTGGACCAGCCGCGGACCCGTGCTCGCCGAGGAACTGACCACCGCTCTCGTGCGACTGCGCGCCGGCGGCCACGTGACCGTGTTCGGCGTGGACAAGTTCCCCCGCATGGTGGATTACGTGGTCCCCACCGGTGTGCGCATCGGCGACGCGGACCGCGTGCGCTGGGTGCTTACTTGGGCGAGGGCACCACCGTGATGCACGAGGGCTTCGTGAACTTCAACGCCGGCACCCTGGGTTCCGCGATGGTCGAGGGCCGCATTTCCGCCGGTGTCGTGGTCGGTGACCACACGGACGTCGGTGGCGGCGCCTCCATCATGGGTACCTGTCCGGTGGCGGTAAGCAGCGCATCACCCTGGGTGAGCGCTGCCTCCTGGGCGCGAACTCGGGTGTGGGCATCTCCCTGGGTGACGACTGCGTGGTGGAGGCCGGTCTCTATGTCACCGCCGGCACCCGCGTGACCCTGCTTGAGGCCCGTGCCGAATCGCGTGTGGTCAAGGCCTCCGAGCTGTCCGGGATCTCCAACCTGCTGTTCCGTCGTAACTCGACCACGGGTGCGGTCGAGGCACTGCCGCGCGAGGGTGGAGCCATCGAGCTCAACCCGCCCTGCACGCCAACTAGGAACACCCACTGAAGCCGCCGAGCCCGCGGCACCTCTCCCCGAGGTGCCGCGGGCTCGGCGTTAGACTCAACTCTTCAGCCGTCTACTCCGGGGAATCATGCCTGCCACTTCGTCCGGTCGTCGCCGCCATGCCGCGCTCAAATTCGTACTGATCATCGCGCTGATCTGCGCCTTGATCGCGGCGCCCTGTACGTGGGGATCAACCTGATTGCCGGGAAGCCCGCGGTCGGTGACCCGCGGTGCACCGTGGTCTCCGCGGCCGGTGACAAACACACGTTCACCCCGGAACAGACGCTCAACGCCTCGATCGTCTCCGCCGAAGCGCTCGCGCGCGGCATGGATGACCGAGCCTCCGTGATCGGTTTGGCCACTGCTCTGCAGGAATCCGAACTGGTCAACATCGACTACGGCGACCGGGATTCCGTGGGCCTCTTTCAGCAGCGCCCGTCCCAGGCTGGGGCACCATCGAAGAAATCATGGACCCCCATTACGCCACCGTGGCCTTCTACAACCACCTGGAGCACGTGGACTACCACTCGATGTCCGTGACCCAGGCGGCCCAGGCCGTGCAGCAGTCCGGTGTGCCTGACGGTTACGCCAAGCACGAGGGCAGTTCCACCGCCCTCACGGAGGCCTTCCACGGCGCGCAGCCTGCGCTGCTCAACTGCATCCTGGATCCGGTGGCGAAATCCACGTCCACCTCTGACGGTGCCTCATCACCGGCTCAACGGGCGGAGGAGACCACGGTCGGTCTCAAGCGGGACTACGGCGACACGCTGGGTGAGGTGCGTACGGACGGTGAGAGCGCCGTCGTCGACCCCGAAAATTCCGAGGCCGGTTGGGCGTCCGCGCACTGGGCCGTAGCCAATGCCGAACGCCTGGGGATCACGCGCGTGAGTTACGACGGGCAGACGTGGGATCGCGACCACCAGACGTCTACTCGCTTCTCCCCCGTGCCGGGGTGGGAGTCCACGGACGAGCTGACCGAAGAGGGACAATCGGTACCGCCGTCCACACAAGTGGTGATCAGTACTGCAACAAGCCAGGAATCAGCCTGAACTGATTAAGCTGGTGCCCATGAAGATTCTCGTGACCGGTGGAACCGGCTATATCGGCTCGCACACTGTTCTGGCTCTGCTCGAGGCAGGCCACGACGTGGTGGTGTTGGACAACCTCTCCAACTCGTCCAAGACGTCGCTGGAACGCGTTCAGGAACTGGCCGGCCGCGAGATCACCGCCTTCGAAGAAGTCGACCTGCTGGACCGCGCGGGGCTCGACGACGTGTTCTCCCGTCACCGACCCGAGGCCGTCATTCACTTCGCGGGCCTCAAGGCCGTGGGTGAATCTAACGAGAAGCCGCTGTGGTACTACACGAACAACGTGTCCGGCACCGTGAACCTGTTGTGGGCCATGGACGAGAACGACTGCCGCTCCATTGTGTTCTCGTCTTCGGCCACCGTGTACGGCGCGCCCGAGACCATGCCGCTCACCGAGAAGCAGAACATGGACGCCCAGAACCCCTACGGGCGCACCAAGGAGCACATCGAGGACATGCTCGCAGACCTCGCCGCCTCCGACGACCGCTGGGCCGTAGCGCTGCTGCGCTACTTCAACCCGGTGGGCGCGCACGAATCCGGCCGGATCGGTGAAGATCCCTCGGGAATTCCCAACAACCTGATGCCGTTCGTGGCGCAGGTTGCCGTGGGCCGCCGCGAGAAGCTCATGGTCTTCGGCGATGACTACCCCACTCCGGACGGCACCGGCGTGCGCGACTACATCCACGTGGTGGACCTTGCCGACGGTCACCTCAAGGCGCTGGACCGCATCAGCCAGGATCCCGGCGTGCACGTGTGGAATCTGGGCACCGGCCGCGGTTACTCCGTGCTCGAGGTTCGCGAAGCGTTCCAGAAGGCTTCCGGTCGCGACATCGCCTACGAGATCGCGCCCCGCCGAGCCGGCGACGCCGCCGTGTCCTACGCGGATCCCTCCTCCGCCCTTGCAGAGCTGGGCTGGTCCGCGGACCGCGACATGGACACCATGTGCCGCGATCACTGGAACTGGCAGAAGAACAACCCCAACGGCTACGACGGCTGACTCTTTCGGGCTATTGACCCCGGGCGTACTCTGGGGCCATGAGACCGCTCAGGTACTCCATTAATGTCACCCTCGACGGCTGTGTGGATCACCGCGAGGGGATCGCGGACGAAGAGTTGCACCGGCGCGCGGCGGAAACCATGGCGCGCGCCGACGCCCTCATTTTCGGCCGGGTGACCTACCAGATGATGGAAGAGGCCTGGCGCCGTGATCCTTCCACGGGTGGGTGGCCGGACTGGATGGATCCGTGGATGGTGCCGTTCGCCGAAACGATCGACTCCGCCAAGAAGTACGTGGTCTCGAGCACCCTGAGTGATGTGGATTGGAATGCGGAATTCCTACGCGGTGACTTAAGTGAGGCTGTTCGTGCTCTCAAGGAGGAGCCCGGCGAAGGGTTGTACGTGGGTGGCGTAACATTACCGCTTGCCCTGGCCGATCTGGGGTTGATCGACGAATACGAGTTCGTGGTGCACCCCCGCGTGGCCGGCCACGGCCCCACGCTGTTCGCCGGGCTGTCCCAGCCCCTCGACCTTCAGCTGGTGGACCGCGTCGAGTACGCCTCCGGCGCGGTCGCGATGCGCTACACGCCCCGCTAGAACCTTCGAGGACACCTCATGCGCCGTTAGAACCCTTCTGGGTCCTACTAAGGGTTCCAACGACACCTCAGGTGCAACGCACGGTCCCAACGTCCCCTCACGCGCGGGTGCGGTGAGACACCCCCCCCGCACAGCAGAACACCCCGCCACCGACCGAAGTCGGGGACGGGGTGTTCTGCTGAAGTGTGAAGCCTAGTTGGAGGTCGGGTAGTGACGCTCGCCCTCGCCCACGTAGAGCTGGCGGGGACGGCCGATCTTGGTCTCCGGGTCCTCAATCATTTCGCGCCACTGGGCGATCCAGCCCGGCAAGCGACCGATCGCGAAGAGCACGGTGAACATCTTCTCCGGGAAGCCCATGGCCTTGTAGATCAGGCCGGTGTAGAAGTCCACGTTCGGGTAGAGCTTGCGCTCCACGAAGTAGTCGTCCGCCAGAGCCTTCTCTTCCAGGCCCATGGCCAGGTCCAGCATTTCGTTGTTGCCGCCCAGTTTGGCCAGGACATCGTGGGCGTAGCCTTGATGATCTTGCGCGGGGGTCGTAGTTCTTGTACACGCGGTGTCCGAAGCCCATGAGGCGGACGCCGTCTTCCTTGTTCTTGACCTTCTCCATGAACTCGTCCGCGGACAGGCCGCGATTCTGGATCTGGTCGAGCATGTGCAGCACGGACTCGTTGGCGCCGCCGTGCAGCGGACCGTAGAGCGCGTTGATACCGGCGGACACGGAAGCGAACATGTTGGCGTGCGAGGAGCCCACCAGACGAACGGTGGAGGTGGAGCAGTTCTGCTCGTGGTCAGCGTGCAGCATGAGCAGGATGTCCAGGGTCTTGGCGACCACCGGGTCCACTTCATAGTCCTCGGCGGGTACGCCGAAGCACATGCGCAGGAAGTTCTCCGCGTAGTTCAGCTTGTTCTGGGGGTAGAGCTGCGGCTCGCCCATGGACTTCTTGAACGCGTACGCGGCCAGGGTGGGAACCTTAGCGAGCAGGCGGATGGTGGAGATCTCCACCTGGTCCTTGTCGAACGGGTCCAGGGAGTCGGAGTAGAACGTGGACAGCGCAGACACGGCCGAGGAAAGCACGGGCATGGGGTGGGCCGAACGCGGGAAGCCGTTGAAGAACATCTTGATGTCTTCGTGGACCATGGTGTGCGTGGTGATGCGGTGCTCGAAGTCTTCGTACTCTTCGCGCGTGGGCAGCTCACCGTAGATCAACAGGTAGGCGGTCTCCACAAAGTTGGAGTGCTCAGCCAGTTCCTCGATGGGGTAGCCGCGGTACCGGAGGATGCCGTTGTCGCCGTCGATGTAGGTCACGTGGGACTTGGTGTTGGCCGTGTTCATGAAGCCGGGGTCGTAGGTGACGTTGCCGGTTTCCTTGAGCAACGCACCCAGGCCGTAGCCCTGGTTGCCTTCGGTGACCTCGAGAACGGGCAGCTCCAGTGCCTTGCCGTCCTGATAGTTCAGTTCAACCTTCTGGGCGTTCTTCTTGGCCTCTGCATGGTGTTGTCCTCCACGGTTTGCTTGGGGTGCCCCGCGAGCGGTTCGCGGTCCCGTTCACAGCAACAACTGCGTTGCCATGACTGTCACGCACATACTGGGACACAGTTTGATCATCATCTAACCTACCCCGTGGTGTGGCGTAGGTTCCACTCATTTGTCATGCGTGGAGTGTGGTTACACGGCCTCTCGCAGTCGTGCTACGGCAGCGTCGATCCGCTCGTCACTGGCGGTCATCGACAGTCGAACATAACCGTTTCCGGCGTCTCCGTAGAACGTTCCGGGGCCCACCACGATGCCCAGTTCGGCGAAGCGGTCCACCGTGTCCCAGGTGTCCTCGCCCGCGGTTCCCCACAGGTAAAGCCCCGCCTCCGAGTGGTCGATGCGCAGCCCGAACGCTTCCACGGCGGGCAGCAACTTGGCGCGGCGTTCCCGGTAGAGCGCTTTCTGGGACGCAACATGGGCGTCGTCGGCAAGAGCCACTCGCATGGCCTCCTGCACGGGATACGGCACGATCATGCCCGCGTGCTTGCGCGAGTTGATCAGCGACGGCATCAGTTCAGGGTCACCGGCCAGGAACGCTGCGCGATAGCCGGCCAGGTTCGACTGCTTGGACAGCGAGTATGCGCTCAGCACGAGCGACAGGTCTCCCCCGGTCACGCGCTCGTCCAGCACGGACGGTACGGGTTCGCCACCCTCGGCCACGTCCCATTCGCCCCAGCCCAGTTCCGCGTAGCACTCGTCCGAAACGACCACGGCACCTTGCGCACGGGCCTGGTCCACGATCTTCCTGAGGCTTGCAGCGTCACGCACGATTCCGGTGGGGTTGCCCGGCGAGTTGACCCACACCATGCGCACGCGCGTGCGCACCTCGGGATCCAGGTCGTCCAGATCATCGGCGGCCACGGCCTCGGCTCCGGCCAGCTGTGCCCCGATGTCATAGGTGGGGTAAGCAACGGTCGGACGCGCAACGACGTCGCCCGGGCACAGTCCCAGCAGCAGCGGCAGCCACGCGACCAATTCCTTGGAACCCACGGTGGGCATCACGGCGGCCGGGTCGAGATTGGCGACGCCGCGGCGTCGGGCGTACCAGTCCACGATCGCCTCACGCAGCGCGGGCGTACCGTGCGTGGTGGGATAGCCGGGCGCATCCGAGGCGGCCGCGAGCGCATCCTGGACCACGAGCGGCGTGGGATCACGGGCGTGCCGATGGACAGATCCACCGTGCCGCCCGGGTGCTCAGCGGCGCGCTGGCGATAAGGCGCGAGCGAGTTCCACGGGTAGTCGGGCAGGTCCAGCCCGAAGGCGCGCTGCTGCGTCACGGTCAGTCCTGGTTCTGCGGGGGCAGCGCGGCGATGATCGGGTGGTCCTTGCCCGTGTTGCCGAGCTTGGCGGCACCGCCCGGGGAGCCCAGGTCATCGAAGAATTCGACGTTGGCCTTGTAGTACTCGGCCCATTCTTCCGGGGTGTCGTCCTCGTAGTAGATGGCTTCCACGGGGCACACAGGTTCGCACGCACCGCAGTCCACGCACTCGTCCGGGTGGATGTACAGGGAGCGTTCGCCCTCGTAGATGCAGTCCACGGGACATTCTTCGACGCATGCCTTGTCCTTGACGTCCACACAAGGCTGAGCGATCACGTATGTCACGGTAAACGTACCTTTCCTGGTTCGAGGGGATCAGCCAACAGTCTAACCGCGTGGTAAGACGCGTGCTTGTCGGCGGAGTCTGACGATGTAGCGGCCCGTAACAATCACCGCGGCCATGACGGCCACGAAAATCACGGCGAACCACGCGTAGCCGACCATGCCAATGGGCGCCTCCCACGAGGTGACCACCAGGCCGAGCCGTTCTTGAGGTATGCGTAGGCCCACGAGAGCACGTAGGTGAGCAGTCCGGGGACCGCTGCGGCCCACACGCGGCGGGTAGCGGTGCCGCACCACACGCTCGCGAACCACACGAGGCGCCGGAGAACAGCAGTCCCCACGGCAGCCACACGGAGTCATTGATGTACCAGATGTTCGCGTGCATCACGGTGGCCACGGAACCCACCAGCAGGCCGGTGATCACGGTGGTCAGCACGGAGGACAGGCTGGTCGGACGCGCCGACGCCGCTCTGGTCGAGCTGATCTCGTCCGTCTCGGCGGGTTCGTCGACCGGATTCGCAACGGCGGGATCCGCGGCAGCAGGTTTAGCATCGTCGGCGGAAAGTCCGCCAGCGGATTTGTCTCCAGTGGCGGCCTGGTTCACGCGGTTCTCGCTCCCGGCGGAGTTCTGCCACGGGGCCGGGTTCACGGATGTCCGTTCGGTGCTGCTCACGAGTGATCACCGCTGCTCAGGTCACCACGGAGCAAGCGATAGTGCTCGGTGGCGGTCAGCTTCTGGGGAACGCCGTTGGACAGTTCGAACGTCTCGGGTGCGTCCTCCGGCAGAACAATTTGGGTGGCGTGGGCCGCCATGGCCGAACGCTTGGTGTCGAGGTCTCCGGCGACCACGGCCTGTTGCCTCCGATCAGCGGGATCGACGTCGCCTCGGTGCCCCACACGAGTGGGACGTCCCAGACTTCTGCACCGTCCGCCGGCGTCTTGGCCTTGTCGATGCCGAGCATCGTGACGTGATGGGTGCGCACGTGTCCGGGTGACCGTAACCGCCGTCGTCGCAATACGTGACCACCACGTGCGGACGGATCTCTCGAATGGCCGCGGCCACGTGGGCGGCGGCTTCATCCTCGGTCGCCGACGTGAGCGCTGCCGGGGAAACATCCTCGGCAGGCTGCGCACGGCCGTTGTCGCCCCAGCTCATCCCGGAATCCAGGTAGCGGCCCAGGCCGTTGGCAAACCCTACGGACTCATCGAGGGCCGGAGTCTCCCCGGCGAAAAATCGATCGGAGAGACCGAGTGCCGCGGCGGCGTCGTCGAGCTCGCCCACGCGATACAAACCCAGTGCCGTGCCGTCGGTGTCGGGGCAGCCAGGCTGGCCCACTTCGAGGTGGCGGAGTGGCGCGGGGATGACCTCACCGCGTTCGCCGCGCGTCATGGTGAGCAGCACGTTGCTCGCACCAGCGCGGGCGTAGTGGGCGATCGAGCCGCCGGTAGCAATGGACTCGTCGTCCGGGTGGGCATGAACCCACAGGATCCGCGCCTCCCCGGGGGCACGGTCCGAAGGCAGCAGCGAATCCATTGCGCTCTCGGTGACCGTGCCCGCTTCGGGGTATTGCGGAGTGCTCATGATCAGACGCGAGCCCGCTGACGAGCAGCCTTCACACGCTCGTTGGCGTCCAGCACGACCTTGCGGATGCGAATCGCTTCCGGGGTGACCTCGACGCACTCGTCCTCGCGAGCGAACTCGAGGCACTCCTCGAGCGTGAGCTTACGCGGCGGGGTGAGGTGCTCGAAGCTGTCCGAGGTGGAGGAGCGCATGTTGGTGAGCTTCTTCTCCTTGGTGATGTTCACGTCCATGTCGTCCGCGCGAGAATTCTCGCCCACGATCATGCCCTCGTAAACCTCGGAGGTGGGCTCCACGAAGAACGCACCGCGCTCCTGCAAGTTGATCATGGCGAACGGGGTAACCACACCGGCACGGTCCGCAATGAGCGAGCCGTTGGTGCGGTATTCGATGTCGCCGGCCCACGGCTCGTAGCCGTCCGAGTACGAGGACGCAATACCGGCACCGCGGGTTTCCGTCAGGAACTTGGTGCGGAAGCCGATCAGACCACGCGAGGGAACCTTGAATTCCATGCGCACCCAACCGGTGCCGTGGTTGACCATGCCCTCCATGCGGCCCTTACGGCCGGCCATGAGCTGGGTGATGGCGCCGAGGAACTCGTCCGGGGCGTCGATGGTCATGTGCTCGTAGGGCTCGTGCACCTTGCCGTCGATGGTCCTGGTGACGACCTGGGGCTTACCGGCGGTGATCTCGAATCCTTCGCGGCGCATCTGCTCCACCAGGATGGCCAAGGCCAGCTCGCCACGACCCTGAACTTCCCAGGCGTCAGGACGCTGGGTGGGAAGAACCTTGAGCGAGACGTTACCGATGAGCTCCTTGTCCAGGCGATCCTTCACCTGGCGAGCGGTCACCTTGGCGCCCTTGACGCGACCGGCCAACGGTGAGGTGTTGATACCGATGGTCATGGAGATCGCGGGGTCATCCACGGTGATCAGCGGAAGCGGCTGCGGGTTCTCCGGATCGGTCAGGGTCTCACCAATGGTGATGTCCTCGATACCGGCAACGGCCACGATCTCACCGGGACCGGCCTGCTCGGCAGGAACGCGATCCAGGCCCTTGGTGGCCAAGAGTTCGGAGATACGGACGTTCTTCAGCTGGCCGTCCTGGCGGGCCCAGGCAACGGTCTGGCCCTTCTTCAGGGTGCCGTTGAAGATACGCAGCAGTGCCAGGCGACCCAGGAACGGGGAAGCGTCCAGGTTGGTCACGTGAGCCTGCAGCACGCCGCCCTCTTCATAAGAAGGCGCCGGGATGTGCTCGATGATGGTTTTGAACAGCGGCTCGAGATCCTCGTTGTCGGGGAGCTCGCCGTTGCCGGGCTGATCGGTGGAGGCGCGACCGGCCTTACCGGAGGCGTAGACCACGGGGACGTCCAGAACGGCGTCCAGGTCCATCTCCGGGTAGTCCTCGGAGATGTCCGATGCCAGGCCGAGCAGCAGGTCCATGGTCTCGGAGACCACTTCTTCGATGCGGGCGTCCGGGCGGTCCACCTTGTTGACCACGAGGATCACGGGCAGCTTGGCCTCGAGTGCCTTACGCAGCACGAAACGGGTCTGGGGCAGGGTCCTTCGGAAGCGTCAACCAGGAGCACCACGCCGTCCACCATGGACAGGCCGCGCTCCACCTCGCCACCGAAGTCCGCGTGGCCCGGGGTGTCGATCACGTTGATGGTGATGGTCTCGCCGTCGGCCGAGGGGCCGTCGTAGAACACGGTGGTGTTCTTCGCGAGGATGGTGATGCCCTTCTCCCGCTCCAGGTCTCCCGAGTCCATGACTCGTTCTTCGACCTCTCCGTGTTCGGAGAAAGCGTGCGTCTGCTGGAGCATGGCATCGACGATGGTGGTCTTGCCGTGGTCAACGTGGGCAACAATTGCCACGTTGCGCAGATCGGCGCGCTGGGCGGTGGTTTCAGACATACGCAAGTCTCTCTTCATAAATCGAGGTAGAGGGGAATCTCAGCGATTCTACTCTTCCTGATGGACCTGCTCGTCCACACGTGACCTATCTCTCGTCTGTTCGTCGATCGCGCCCCTGGGCATGAACAGCTGGAGCCGCGCGGACGGTGGTGTCCGCGCGGCTCCAGCAGCCCCTTCATCAGTTATTAGTGGTGTGCCTTCGTGGCCCTACCTGCCTGCTTGCAAGGCGCCCCACGTTCCAGCACCGACCACACCATCTATCTGCATGGCCAATGTCGACTGGTAACTCCTGACGGCCTGACCGGTCGCGGGTCCGAACTTCCCATCTTCTTGGAGTCCGGATCCACGTCGAGCGTTCAAAGCTCGCTGCACGCGCGTCACCGCTTCGCCCGAACTACCCTCCTTGACGATCGGGCGTGTTCCCGCGGACATCAAGGCGCACCAGCTCTTGGGCCCCAAGACCCCGTCCGCGGTGAGTTTCACCTTGGCCTGGAACCCCTTAAGAGCCACTTCGGTCTTGGCGCCGAAGACACCGTCAACGGCCCCCGGGTTGAACCCGTTCTTCAGGAGCGCGGACTGCGCCTTGGTGACCGCCGCTCCGCGAGACCCGACACGCAGCGTGGGATACGCTCCCCCGCTGCCCGGTGAGCCACCAAGGTCCGACGTGATAACCCTTCCGGCGTTCAGGTTGCCGCTACGTCTTTCCGGAGAATTGCCAATTTAGGGTAAAAGGCATTTCCACAGCATTCCGTGGTGGAATTACCCGCAAAATCCCTGTGCCCCAAGATATTTGCCACAGGAATCCTGTACTGCTGACAAATGTAGGCCACCAAATGAACCAACGCTCGGTACTGACTCGCGCTCGGCAGTGCAGAACTGAACGTCCCTTCGGTTTCAATACCGACAGCCTTTTGATTGGCCGCATCTCCGCCTCGAATATGTCCGCCAATGGCGCTCAACCGACCAGACCTGACCGCCTCCAGACTGCGATGGCGACCCTCATAAATTCTGGCACCCTGCGTGACCGTGAAGTTTTGAAGGGTGTCCCGGATATCCGAATTTCGCGCCATGTGACTTGTTTGAATCGACCGCACGAATGAGTCTTCAGCAGATCTGGTTCTGGCGCCGCGATTCGCTGTGGCCGTGTGGTGGATCGCCACGTGAGTGGGCTTGGCGCCCATCGTGATGGCTTTCCTGGGGGCACGAGCACCCCACTGCGGGCACGTGATGAACCCGGGGGCGGGCAACGGTGCAGCATAGGCGGCTGGCATGGACACCACGGACGGCACCGCGACCGCCGCGGCGATGGAGGCCAGTCCGGCCGCTTTGAACCAGGCCCTGCGATCGAAGCCCTGGTGAGCCGGGCGCATGTCGTCCCCAACGCGGGCCTTCATCAGGCACCACGCTTCATGGCGCTGATGGTCTTGGCTCCAACCACACCATCAGCACTGAGTCCGCGACTCGACTGGTACTTCTTGACGGCGGTCTGGGTGGCCGGGCCGAACTTCCCGTCTACGGTCAACCCGCTACCCAAGAAGGCATTGAGCGAGCGCTGGAGAATCTTCACCTGGTTGCTGTCCTGACCGGACTTCAAGGTGGTGCCGTTGAGATCACGGGCGATGAGAGCACCCCAGGTGCGCGGTCCCACAACTCCGTCGGCCGTCAGCCCCACACTGCGCTGGAACGCTTTCACGGCATTGAGAGTGTTCGGTCCGAACTTGCCATCAATCGCGTCCGAATAGCGGCCTGCCGCCTTCAATCGCGCCTGCAGGTCCTTGACGGCAGCCCCGCTGGATCCGGATCGCAGGGTCGGGTAGCTGACACTGGGATTCGAGGGCGGAGTAGTGCCTCCCGTTCTGGGCAGACCGGGGAAGCCCCAGTTCATGGCCGTGCCCGCTTGAACTCGGTTTCCGCAGGTCATGGTGCGGTTCAAGGCGGCGTCACGGATGACGCTGCCATAGCGTTCGATCTGGAAGTGAAGGTGCGGGCCGGTCGAGTTGCCGGTACTTCCTACCTTGCCCACCACTTGGCCCTTGGTCACCGTCTGACCCGTTTTGACCGACTGCGCGCTCAAATGGAAGTAGCGGGACTTGTATCCCCCGGCATGTTCGACATCGACCAGGTTGCCGGATCTGGACTGATACCCAACCTGAACCACCTTGCCACTGGCAGCCGCGCGGACATTCGTACCGGTAGGAGCGGCAATGTCGAAGCCGCCGTGAGAGTTGCCACTGCCGCAGTAGCCATTGGGCGTACCGGTCACGACGCCGGTCGTGGGGATCTCCATGGCACCTTGCTCCGCCGCGGCCGGAGGAATGGTCAACAACGAGGCAAGTAAAGTAACGCTTCCCAATAAAACCCCGATTTTCCGGTGCTTGTTTTTGGGCGCGTTCGAGTTAGTGGCGTGAACCGACATGTTTTCTCCTTGCTAGAATTAAGAATTCATAGCCAAGCTTATGAATTCCGAAAAGAACGCTCAGAGAACATTCGGGCGCTACACCTTCCAAGAATTTACTGCCCCTCGTTCGAGCCCGAGCGTGAGTCCAAAGCTACGCGTGTATCAATACGGCCCACAAGGGCAAATGCAATTCTCATTCATACCATTTCCCCACCTAGTGCGAGGGACTATGCCACAAAAGTAGCTCTTATGGTGTTACTGACTAATCAGTAACACCATACAGACAAAGAAATGGCCCGGAGTTCCAGAAACTCCGGGCCATAACAAAAGAACAACTTATCCTAAAAGCTCCGGCCTGTGCCACGGCTTGTCCTGCACATGCTGGTCGACGAAGGCCAGAACCGTCTCGTACCAGGTACGCGCGTTCGCAGGCTTGAGGATCCAGTGGTTCTCGTCCGGGAAGTACAGGAACTTGTGCCCCTCCACCGCGGTATGTCGTTGCAGATCCGACCACAACTGCAGCCCCTGGGAGATGGGCACCCGGTAATCCTTGTCACCGTGGATGACCAGCATGGGTACTTGGATGTCACCCACGAACCGGTGGGGTGAATAGTGATCGGCCTGCGACGGCGCCATCGCTTCTTCCCACTCGGTGTTGTCGGTGGTCGAGCCCATCGTGTTCAGATCCCACAGGGACGCGTGAGTCACGATGCACCTGAACCGCTCGCCCGTGTGGCCGGCCACCCAGTTGGCCATGTACCCGCCGTAGGAACCACCCAGCAGGGCCTGCCGCTCGGCATCGATGTCCTGGCGTTGCGTCGCAGCCTCCACCAGGGCCATGACATCAGTGAACGGGGCACCACCTAGTTCCTGTTGTCCCCGGTCGATCATGTGCTGGCCGTAACCGGTGGAGATGGCGGGGTCGGGAAGCAGCACAGCATAGCCGCTTGCCACGAAGGGCCACGGGCTCCAACGCCATGACCACGCGTTGTTGGACGCCCACGGCCCACCATGCACGAACACGAGCAGCGGAAGCTCCTCGGCCGCGGGGGTGTCAGGCAGCGCGAGCCAGGCTCGAATCTCCTTTCCGTCCTCGGCACCGTGATGACCTCTTCCAGCCTCCCAGCCGGAGTGGCATCGGACAGGAGCCCCTGAACCGGTGCGGGATCGGCCGAGAATCCCTCATTCGGCCAGCACACGAGCTCTTCGGGTCGGTCCAGGCGGGATCGCAGAGCCCAGAGCCGCTCCCCCGTCACGTGAACAGACCGGTACGTCCAGCCTTGACCATCGCCGCCGGCAGCAATATCAACGCGCGGTTCATCCCCTGGTGCACAACTGATGCGCAGCACAATGCCGCGGCCACGGTAATCGGCACTGCAAACCACGGTACTGTCATCAATCCACTGGGGATCCTCTCCCCAGTATTGGTCTCCGGGAAGGATCTCGTGGGCTACACCCGACGCGAAGTCGTAAACGCACAGCGATATGGAGAGATTTTGCGTACTGGTCCACAGCCGCTCCTTGACGATGATGGCCCGCGTTCCGTCCGGGCTGACAGGACCTGCTTCCCACCAGGTGTCCTGTTCGACGGGGCGGATAAGTTCGGGCTCCCCAGAGCCATCGTCGGTGACGGGCACACGCCAGATCTCCGAACGTTCCCACCCGCCGTCCATCCAAGCTTGCACGGTGACCACCGCAAAACTCCCGTCCGGCGAGGCTCATAACCCAGCAAACGACCCTCCGGAAGTCGAACGTGCCGTGTTTGGTCCTGGACCGAAGCGCCGGCGGCAGCGCCGACAGCGTCCACGAACAAGAGTGTGGGCACATCCGGCCCCAGGTCGTGGTCCCAATCGCGGGTGGGTGCCGTCTCGTACAACACCGCACTCACGCCCGAGTCTTCGCGCAACTTGTCCAACCGCTCGCTCTCGGCGGTGACCTCGTTGGCGTGGCGGGCAGACGGGAGCGTGCCGCTTACGAAGAACAGACGGTCGCCACCCAGCTTGAGGTCTTCGACGCCGCCGGGCCGTTCCAGAATCATCCGCGCCTCGCCGTACGAGGCAAAAGCCATAGCCGTGTGCGGTCCTTGTCGTCCTGGTTGGCGGGGCGCGCAGACGTGAAGAAGAGGGCGCCGCCGACCCCGGGACACACTTCCGACACTCCGTGCTGATCGTGAGTCAGCTGCCGGGTCTGGATCTCGTCCTGGTCAGTCTCTACCGACCACGCCTGCGTCACGTACTTCTTGCCATCTGTAGACAGCTCTTTACGAAGGGCCACCACAGTGCCCGATTCGTGGGTATTGAATCCGGACAGGCGAGGTGACGCGACCAAATGCTCGGGGGTATCTACACGGAATGTCATGTAGGTCACACTAACGCGATGCCCTGACACCCATAGTGCGGACTGTGCCAGCAATACCCTAGGGGGTACTTGCAACATACCCCCTAGGGTATTACCGTTTTGGTCAACACCCGGAGGAGCAGCAGGCTTCCCGATGTCGCAATTAAGGAGAACTCCTCATGCTTCTGGAACGCATCTACGACGAGGACTTGGCCCAGGCAAGCTTCGTGATCGGTTGCCAGGCCAAGAAAGAGGCCATCGTGGTCGATCCACGGCGCGACCTTGATGTTTATGTGAAGATCGCGGAGAAGAACGGCATGAAGATCGTGGGTGTGACCGAGACTCACCTCCACGCAGATTTCCTCTCCGGTACTCGTGAATTGGCCTCGGCCACTGGTGCCACCATGTACGTCTCCGGAGAAGGTGGCCAGGATTGGCAGTACGAATTCGACGCAACCCGCCTCTATGACGGGAGCGAGATCAAACTTGGCAACATCACCATTACTGCAGTACACACCCCCGGACACACACCCGAGCACCTCTCGTACCTCGTCACCGACGGCGCGTTCGCGGACGACCCGGGCTACATGCTCACCGGGGACTTCGTGTTTTCGGGTGACCTGGGCCGACCCGATCTGCTCGATGAGGCCGCAGGCGGTATCGATACCGCTTCGAGGGTGCCAAGCAGATGTTCAAGAGCCTTCGAGACAAGTTTTTGACCCTGCCGGACCTCGTGCAGGTGTTCCCCGGCCACGGCGCCGGATCTGCCTGCGGAAAGTCCCTGGGCGCTATCCCCTCCACCACCGTGGGCTATGAGCGCCGCTTCTCCTGGTGGGCCTCCTACGCGGAGAACAACGACGAACAGGGATTCATCGATGCGCTCCTCGATGGGCAACCTGACGCACCGTTCTACTTCGGCCGCATGAAGAACCAGAACCGCCGCGGCCCGGAGATCATGGGTGAACGCGCCCCGCTGGAAGAACTCGACAATGCGGAGGTGGCCAAGAAGCTGGAAGCCGACGAAGTCAGCTTCGTGGATACCCGTTCCGCGGACGCAGCCCACAATGGCACCGTTGAAGGCGCACTGAACATTCCGGGCTCCGGCAATATCGCCACGTATGGCGCCTGGGCAGTGAACCCGGAAACGGATGATCGCCCCCTGGTCCTCTTGGCGGAAGACCAGGAGTCGGCGCAGAGCATCTGGGACCACCTGGTGCGCGTGGGCATCGACAAGGTGGCCGGATATGTGACTTCGTTCGATGGACTCCCCGTTTCCAAACCTCAGGTGATCAACCCAGGAGATGTGGAATCCTTCGATGCAGCAACGCTTCTGGACGTGCGCGCGGTGAGTGAATACGACGAGGGACACATTCCCGGCGCCACACAGCTTCACGGTGGTCGAGTGCTGTGGAACTTGGACAAGCTCCCGCAGCACGGAACCATCGTCACGTACTGCAAGAGCGGGGCGCGTAGCTCGATCGTCGCGAACGTCCTACGCCACGCGGGCTACGACGTTGCCGAGCTCAAGCTCCTACGATGCTTGGGCAGTTCACCAGGACTCCGTCAGCAGCGCCTCTCGCTAAGAAATCCTGACGACCGAGGCCGGGAGGTCCACCCATTGCGGGTGACTCCCGGCCTTCTGGTATTCGGATTCCCGTCGAGAACTCGTCACCCAACGCCGTCATTGGCTCTGCACCATTGGCATGCCTCCAAGTAGGCCACTGCACATTGCGCCCGAATAACCGGGGCAAGAAAACTCCCCGTCGAATGAGCTGAAACCTAGCTCATTCGACGGGGAGTTCCTTTATCGCTAGCGATTCCCTCGAGAACAGGAATTTCGCACGACCGGGGGTCAGCCAGCGATCGCCTTAGACCTGAGGGGACAACGGGGAACGGCGAACCAGCAGACCAGCACGGCGACAGCAGCAGCACCGGCTGCACCCGCCACGATCAGGCCTCCCACGCCCGGCAGTTCCTGAGCGAGTACGAAGAATCCCATGACGAGCACGAAGATCCCGAACCCTTTCCGCAATGCTGCTTCCGGGATCCTTCCCGCCAGCCGAGCACCAATCACTGACCCCACTATTGCGGCGGCAGTGACGGCCCCTACGAGTGCCCAGTCCAGCGAGACGGAAGTGAGATAGCCGCCCAGTCCCGCAAAGGACTTCATGGCGATGACCACAAGCGAGGTTCCCACAGCAACCGGCATGGACAGGCCGCCGAGCAACGCCAGGGCCGGGACAACCAGGAAACCTCCGCCGGCCCCGACCAAGCCGGTGACCAGGCCCACCCCGAGCCCCTCGATGAGAATTTTGACGATCGGCAGATCGGTGTGCGCAGAGCTTTCCTTCTCCTTCTTTCGACCACGAATCATCGCCAAGGACGTGGCCACCATCATCACGGCAAATGCAATCATCAGCACCGCGCCTGGGATGTACCCGCCAGCCAGTCCCCCGAGGAACGCGCCGACCATGCTGGCAAGCCCGAAAATCAACGCGGTTCGCCACTTCACCCGTCCCTGGCGGGCATGAGTGACAGCGCTGAAGACCGAGGTCACCCCCACCACGAAGAGCGACGCCGCAATGGCCTCCTTGGGATCCGATCCGGCCACGTAGGTGAGGATCGGAACAGTGAGAATGGATCCGCCGCCACCGAGCAGCCCCAGCGAGAGTCCGATCATGATCGACAACAACAGGTCAGTGCAAGAGTCACTGTCATGAGAAGTCCTGTCCCCCTAAAGCTCCGCGCCTTCGAGCGCGCAGCTTCAGGGATTACTCGGAGCGTGCCGGGATCTGCTGAATGGCCGAGGTGGCGGTGGGCTCCACCGCCGCCTTGTTCCATGGCATGGCCGACAGTGCCTTGCCCATGGCGCAGGTATTGGTGGCGGCGGAGAAGGTGAGCCCGGTGCCAATAATTCCGGCCACAGTACGCAGCTTGGGCGAAACGAACTTTCCGCCGACCAAACCGGTCAACACCAAGGAGCCGACCACCAGGCGCACCTGTCGTTCGAGATCCCAGCGGGATGCGCCGCGCACCACATCACCACCGGCATCGGCGAACCCCGAGGCACCGCCTTCAAGCACGTAGGCAGATTCGAGCCCCACCGTGGCCAGCCGTTGACGCGCTTGCTCTGCCCGAACGCCTGAGTGGCAGACCAGCACAACGCGCTCTCCCAGCCGGGAAACGAGGTCTTCCGTGTGCTCGGACAGCAGGTTCAGCGGCACGTTGTAGGAGCCCTTGATGTGGAGGGCCTCGAACTCCGCCGCCGACCGGACGTCAACCACCACCAGATCCTGGTGTTGCGCCATCCATTCACGGAGAGTTTGAGGGCTGACATCGGTGACGGTAGGAGGAGACACGAGAGTCCTTTCGAGCGGCTGAATAGAAATGGTGAGGTCAGTATGCTGGATACCCCTTGGGGTATGCAAACGCCCCCGGGGGTATAGGATGCTCTCACCCTTCAGATTCAGGAGACCCCATGGAACTTGACCCTTCAGACATCACGCCGGCCATCAATCGACTCAAACGAGCCCAGGGCCAACTCGCAGCGGTCATTCGCATGGCCGAAGAGGGTAAGGAGTGCAAGGACGTGGTCACCCAACTGTCCGCCGTTTCCAAAGCTCTGGACCGCGCAGGCTTCCTCATCGTGGCCAGCGGGCTCGAACAGTGCTTCAAGAACCCCGACGAAGCCATGGATAAGAAGGAGATGGAGAAGCTCTTCCTCTCCCTCGCTTAACGGGTGACATTCCACTCCCCCTCTTCTTCATTGATTTCTGGGTGTGGCCTGCCAGGATGGCCGAATGAACACGCGTCAGATTTTTGCCGCCCTTGCGAATCCGGATACTCGCGACATGTATGCCCGGGTCATCCTCGACCAGGTTTCCGAGGCGCCTACGTCCAAACAATCGCGCGCCCTCCAGAACCTACAACGCGCCGGCTTGATCGAGGACGCCGACGGCGCATGGTTACCCACCGCTGTTTTTCGTGAACTCTTGGCCGAGGGCGCACGTGATACCCCCAAGGGTTACGAGCGCTTCCTGGAGAACGGGCGCGTCGCACGGTGGCCGTCCAAGGCAGCGGATAAAGACGGACTGATCCGCTGGATCATGGATCAATGTTTGGCAGCTGACGAGCACATCGGAGAGCGAGAGCTCAATGAACGGATTGAAATGTTCAGCGATGACCCGGCCCTGATTCGTCGGCACTGCGTAGACGCCGGGCACCTCACGCGAACCCAGGACGGTAGCGAGTACCGCAGGTAGGACCGAGCTCACTCGCGTTAGCGTTATTCATTTCAATTGGTGTCATGTGTGATTAATGTGCATTTCACGCGGATGCCCTGAATCCCACTAGCTAATGCAGAGATGATTTAGCGGATACCCAATTACGAAACACTCTTCACGGACCGCAGACCCGCGAGATGCCCGTCACAGCAAGGCAAGGCTCCCCTTGGTCGGCAATTAGAGAACATGGGACTTCGCTAATTTAATTACGTCAGAGTGGTTTGACCTAAGGTTCAACTTACTTGTAAGGCGGGATTTTCGCTCGTATCTTTATAAATACGAACCGCCTGAGAGGAACAGATCATGGCTACTTTGACCGCCGTCTCCGCTTGCGCCGCCACCGCGTGCGCATACAACGACAACGGCTGCTCCGCGCCCGCCATCACCGTGGGCGGCAGCGGCTCCACCGCATCCTGCACCACTTTCATTTCCCTGGACGCTCGCGGAGGCTTGCCCACCGCCAACGGCCAGGTTGGCGCGTGCCAGCGCCTCGAGTGCAAGCACAACACCGACCTGCTGTGCACCGCGTCCTCCATCGAGATGACCGGCGACACCGCTAACTGCGCTTCCTACGAAGCCGAGTAATCACTCGCTTCCGGACACAACCGTGCCCGTGCGTTCTTCACGAACGCACGGGCACGGTTTTTGGTTCTGACGAGCCAGCTGTCTGGGCGATTACTCCCCAAATTGAGGATGACTGCGAGTCGATTATTCGGCTGCGCCCACTCGAGCCCCGAACAGGGACTCCACTCGGGCCAAGAGACCACCACACTCCACCACGGACTCGCGGTCGAAGGGCACGAAGAACACATGAGTGCGCTCGGCACCGTTGCGCATGACCGTCAATCCGGTGACATCGACATCCACCACGAACTCACGGTTCTTGGTATGAGAGCAACCTCCGGCAGAGGGCTTCTCACTCAAGACGCGCGCCTCGACCCAGCCGTTACTGACGGCATCGCACAGCGAGGCAAGATCAACGGAATCCAGGCTGGACGCAACATCCAGACCAACGGTCTCGATGTCACCCAAGCCGGCCAGAGCGACGTCGTCATGCCGCTCGACCAGGTGCCCGAACGGAATGGCCGTGGCACCCACGCCGTCGTGCAGCAGAACCCGCGAGACCCGGACGATGCCGAGCATTCCGAAGGGCGACTCGGCCACGGCTTTGACCATCTCGGGCACGTCGTCGTACTCGAGTACATCGGAAGCGCGTTCGGAGTCCAACCACTCCAGCTGACCGAGCATGTGCGCGCTGGCCGTGAGAATTTCCACGCGAGGTTCCGGGGAGAGCTTGGTGATGTCCATCCGAACATCCATGCGCGCGCCCGGGTTGAGCAGAACCGCGTCGTCAGAACCAGAGAACACGGTGGTCGCCACCATGAGTTCGCCGTTGCCTGCCATGCCGTGCGCCAGTGCATCGAGCGTGGGCTGTCCTTCGAGCCCGTAGGCAACCAGTGCCGCGCGCCCCGCCCCCGCAAGCATTCGATGTGCCAGTGACACTGCTCGATCGTGGGTGCTGGAACCTTGAGACTGGCCACCAATCGTTCGCTCGACCATGGCTTCCTCGCTCTCTGTGTGACTGCCAAACTTAGGAAAGCCTAACCTTGGACTTGCTTCATGTGAAGAGCATCTCACGAAATAGATCAGGATTTAATGACTTAAATCCAGCCGATTGAGTTCGAACACGTCCTAAATGTGATTCGTGCCATGTTTTGACTGTGAAACCATCGATCCATGGGCTTCATGACGTCTCACCGGTTCCGATTGTCAAGCCCCGAGTTTTGT
>NZ_AJXN01000106.1 GCF_000286355.1 Kocuria atrinae C3-8
TCGTCCCGACGCTCAGGCAGCCGCGAGGACCGGCGCAGGACGCGCAGGCCGTGCAGACTGCGTGGGCTCGGGCGTGCCGGCTGCATCGGCACGCGGCACCCGCACGCCGTATTCGGGGCGCTCCGCGTCGCGATCCCGGGAGTTCTCGGAAGGATTGCTCGTTGAGTTCATGATGTTCACCCCGACAAAGGAAGCGGCCGTTCATCGCGGTCGACGCGGTATGTATGCAGCCACTGTAGCCCCGGTGGCGTCACCTGATTACGGTGGTCAGTGTCATAGCAAGCTCGCATAATGATGACGTATCATCAAAATAAACCATTGATGTGAGGAGCGCACCGTGACCGACGCGAAGAACCAGGACAAAGACAAGTATTCGACCGCGGGGGCCTACGTCCACGCCGGTGAGGAATTCAACCGCGACACCACCTATATCGAGGATCGGATCGTCGCCGACCCCGAGTCCGCCGAACTGAGCGAGGGTGCGCAGGCGTGGCCGGTCGAGGCCGGACGCTACCGACTCGTTGCCGCACGCGCGTGCCCGTGGGCCAACCGCACCCTGATCGTGCGCCGCCTGCTGGGTCTTGAGGACGCCATTTCCGTGGGCTTGCCCGGTCCCACCCACGACGTTCGTTCGTGGCAGTTCGACCTGGACCCCCAGGGCAAGGACCCGGTGCTGGGCACCGAGCGTCTCCAGGAGAACTACTTCAAGCGGTTCCCGGACTACCCGCGGGGCATCACGGTGCCGGCCATCGTGGACATCCCCACCGGTGAGGTGGTGACCAACAACTTCCCCCAGATCACTGAGGATTTCGCCAAGGAGTGGACCGAGTTCCACCGAGAGGGCGCCCCGGATCTGTGGCCGGCCGAGCTCGAGGACGAAATGCGCGATGTCATGAAGCGCATCTACACCGAGGTCAACAACGGCGTGTACCGCTGCGGCTTCGCCGGGTCCCAGGAGGCCTACGACAAGGCCTACGAGCGGCTGTGGGTTGCCATGGACTGGCTCGAGGAGCGCCTGGCCGACAAGCGATACCTGATGGGTGACCACATCACCGAGGCGGACGTGCGGCTGTTCACCACCCTGGTCCGTTTCGACCCGGTCTATTACTCGCACTTCAAGTGCTCGCGCCAGAAGCTCACCGAGCTGCCCAACCTGTGGGGTTACGCCCGTGATCTGTTCCAGACTCCCGGTTTCGGCGACACCGTGGACTTCGAGCAGATCAAGGAGCACTACTTCATCGTGCACGAGGACATCAATCCCTCCCAGATCGTTCCCATCGGCCCGGATCTGAGCAATTGGATGTCCGAGCACGGTCGTGAAAAAATGGGTGGTTCCCCGTTCGCGGACGGTGCTACCGCACCGGGTCCGGTGCGCTCCGGTGAAGAGGTCGACCCTGCGCACACGCCCCTGGCCTAGTTCCTGTCCACCACAGTTCCTTGAAGTAAAGGGAGATTAGTGACTCCGTATCGTAATCAGCGCGCCGCAGACCTGCCCGCTCGGCTGTCGCGTTCATGGCTGTTGACCTCCGCGGCGGACACGTCGCTGTTCGCCCCGGCGTTGGCCTCTGAAGCGGATTCGGTGATCTTCGACATCGAAGATGCCGTGCCCGAAGAGGACAAGGACACCGCCCGCGCGAACATGATCCAGGCCATGCAGGACGGCGCGAGCGCGTGGGTGCGCGTCAACGACATCACCAGCCGCACTGGGAGAAGGACCTGGCCGCGCTGAGCGAGGTCAAGAACCTGCGCGGCATCGTGTTGGCCAAGACCGAGCACCCCGACCACATCACCAAGACGGCCATGATGAGCCGCGCCGGCACACCCGTGGTGGCGTTGATCGAATCCGCCGTGGGTCTGATGAACGCCTACGACATCGCTCGCGCTCCGGGCGTGTTCCGCTTGGCCTTTGGCGTGGGTGATTACCGTAAGGACACGGGTGCCTCGGGCGATCCCATGGCGCTCGCCTTCGCGCGTTCCACCCTGGTCACCGCGTCTCGCGTGGGCGAGCTGCCCGGTCCCATCGACGGCCCGACCAACGGTGTGTCCCGCGAGGGGCTCGAGGACGCGTGCAAGGTCACCCAGTCCATGGGCATGACCGGCAAGCTCACCCTGGATCCCGATCAGACGGACACCATCAACCACGCGCTCGCGCCCAGCGAGCAGGAGATCCGCTGGGCCCGCGAGATGATCGAGAAGGCCAATTCCGGTCACACCGGTGCGGACGGTTCCTACCTCCCGCGCTTGGCACGTGCCAAGAAGTTTCCGAGCTCGCCGAGACCTACGGTCTCTGGAATAGCTAGTACCGCCCTACGGTCTCTGGAACAGCTATAGCTTTTTCAGGACGACGACGACGCCGCTGCGCCCCGTTTCCTGCCTCACGGCGGGTTGCGGGGCGCAGCTGTTTCGCGGGGCGCGTCTTTCTTAGGGCAGTTAATTCACGGCGTGGCGCACGGGTTTCGGGTGCCGGTCAGATTCCCCAGCCGGTCATGAACTCGCGCACGCGCGGGTCCGCCAAGGAGTCGGCGACAAAGTGACACGAGAGGGGCTCGTCATGGCCGTTGGGAACGCCCAGCACCCAGAGCCCAGCTTTGGACGCGGCCGTGGTGCCGGCGGGGGAGTCCTCGATCGCGAGCGCTTGATCGGGTTCAACGTCCAGTCGGCGAACGGCTTCTTGGTAGATATCGGGGGCCGGCTTGCCGTGGGGGACGTCGTCAGAACTGACCCACGTGGTGATGATCTCGTCCAGGCCCAGGGCGCGCACCTTGCGGTCCAGGACTTGCGCCGTGGAGTTGCTGGCCACCGCGACGGGCATGCGTTCGGCGAAGGCGCGGACGGCTTCCAGGGCACCGGGCAGCGGTTCCAGAACGGTTGAGACGACTTCCGCCTCAACCTCGATCAGGTGATCGTAGACCTCGTTCAGGCTCGGCTTTTCGCGGCCTTGCTCGGCAGCGACCTCACCCGCGCGTCGGTGATCCACTGCGCGACGTCGGCCGCGGACAATCCCATGAGCTGCTTGTGGGCGGCCTGGTTGTAGTCCACGCCGTAGTCCGCCGCGACTCGGTCCTGGACCCCGGCCCAGGCGGTCTCCGTGTCCATGAGCACGCCGTCGCAATCGAACACTACGGCGGCCGGACGCCAGTCTGCGGGCGGTGCGGGCAATGAAGGCTTCATGGGGCAATCCTCACATGACGAACGTGGCCGGGTGACAAACGAGTAATAGCATCAAAGATGATGACCCAGTGGACGGCCGGTGAAAGGACCACACCGTGGCAGCAACCCAGAATTCTCGCGTGAACCTGTCCGCCCTGGACCTGGTTCCCATTATCCAAGATCGACCGGTCGCCCAGTGCGTGCGCGATGCCACGACGTTGGCGCAACGGCTCGAGGCCGCCGGATACGCGCGAGTCTGGTACGCGGAGCACCATAATTCCGAGTCCTTCGCCTCCTCAGCCACGGCCCTGCTCATGGGGCAGGCGCTCGCGGCCACCTCCACCATTCGTGTGGCTCCGGGGGCATCATGCTGCCCAACCACGTGCCGCTCACCGTGGCCGAGAGCTTCGGCACGCTGGAAAACCTGTACCCGGGACGCGTGGACCTGGGGCTCGGGCGGGCGCCGGGAACCGACATGCGCACGGCATTGGCGCTGCGCCGCGGACAGGGCGGACACGACACGTTCCGGCAGGACATCCATCAGCTCGAACGCTACTTCGGTGGTCAGAACGGGGAACCCATTCGCGCCGCGGTGGCCCGAGACACCCGGGTCCCGCTGTGGATCCTGGGTTCATCGACGGACGGTGCCCTGGTGGCGGCATCGTTGGGTCTGCCCTACGTGTTTGCGTCGCACTTCGCACCGGCATGATCATGGATGCCATCGAGGTATATCGCAGGTCCTTCGACGCGTCGGCGCCCACGGCCACCCTGGAAGAGCCGTACGTCATGATCGCCGCCAATGTGCTCGCGGCCGACACCGAGGCCGAAGCGCGCCGCCAGTTCACCACCCACCAACTTTTGGTGCGTGGCATGGCGCGTAACAACAGGACACCACTGCAGCCGCCGGTTGACCAGGTGGAACTGACTCCGGCGGAAGCGGCCTTCGTGGAACAGCACCTGGCCGTCTCCGCGGTGGGCGCACCCCAGCAGGTGGCCGAGCAGCTCGAACAGGTCGTGGAGGTCACCCGCGCGGACGAACTGATGCTCAACAGCTACGCGTTCGACCCCGAGGTGCGGGCGCGCAGCTTCGAGCTCACGGCACAGGCCTGGTCCGAATCGTGACGCGCTGAGCCGCCGGAGGACAAGCGGAGAGGTCATGTGCGCGGAAGATCATCACCCGGCTGATTAGAGTGGAACCATGGCGGACAGCGGATCACACTCAGGCGAGACTTCACTGCAAACACTGGCTTCCCGCTACGGCGTGGCCACCGAACACCAAGGGTTTGACGGTGAACCCAAGACGGTTCCGGATGAGACTCTGGGCAAGGTGCTCACCGCACTGGGCGCGGACGTTTCCTCCCAGGCAGCGGTGCAGGACAGCCTCCGTGCCCGCGAGGAAGCACCGTGGCGGCGCATGCTGCCGCCGGTGGTAATTACCGAAGTCGGGACCTATACCACCGTGGACGTCACCGTCCCCGTACGCTCCGACGTGCGCGTGCGGCTGTGGCCGGAAAACCAGCCGGAGCTGGCCCGGGAACTGGATGCGGCGGCGTCGTCGGACACCCGAGAGATCGATGGCGTGAGTCTGGAACGGCGCCGCTACGAACTCCCCGAAGATCTGGAACTGGGCTGGTACAGCCTGGAAGCGAATGTTCGGAGGTCAATGACGGACAGCCCGAGTCGATCCACCTGGCCGTGACTCCGCAGCGGTTGAACACGACCGACAAACTGCGCGGACAGCGCCGCTGGGGCTACATGGCGCAGCTGTACTCGCTCATGACCTCGCGCTCGTGGGGTGTGGGCGACCTGTCCGATCTGGCCTCGCTGGCGGCCATCAGTGGTACCCAGGGAGCGGACTACGTGCTGATCAACCCGCTGCACGCGGCGGAGCCGGTGCCGCCCATCGAGCCCTCGCCGTACTTGCCGTCGAGCCGACGCTTCTTCAACCCGCTGTACCTGCGTCTCGCGGACGTGGCCGAGTTCGCGTACCTGCGCCCAACGACCGCGAGGTGGTCGAGCACTTGGCCGTGGTGCAACGCAAGAAGGTGCTGGATCCGAGCACCATCGACCGTGACACCGCTTACGAAGCCAAACTCAAGAGTCTCGACCTGCTGTTCACCGTGCGGCGCTCGCCGTACCGGCAGCAGCAACTGGAGGCCTTCGTGGCGCGCGGAGGTCAGGCGTTGCGGGACTTCGGCCTGTGGTGCGCGCTGCGCGAAGAGCTCGGTGAGGACTCACCGGAATGGGACCACGGTGCCGCGTCACCGGAGGCACCCTATGCACGAGAGGCGCGCACACGTCTCGAGAAACGCATCAATTTCTATGTGTGGCTGCAATGGCTGCTGGACGAACAGTTGGAGGCCGCTCAGCGAGCGGCCACCGGGCGGGTATGGACATCGGCGTGGTGCACGACCTGGCCGTGGGTGTGAGCAAGAACGGTGCTGACGCCTGGGCCCTGCAGGACACCATGGCCAGCGGCGTGAGCGTGGGTGCCCCCGCGGACATGTACAACCAGCTCGGCCAGAACTGGAGCCAGCCGCCGTGGCACCCGGAGCGGCTCGCCGAGGCCGGCTATCAACCGTGGCGCGACATGCTGCGCAACATCTTCCGGCACGCCGGAGGCATCCGCATCGACCACGTGATCGGATTGTTCCGACTGTGGTGGATTCCGGACGGCAACCAGGCCTCGGAAGGCGCTTACGTCTACTACGACCATCAGGCGATGCTGGGCGTGCTGGCCCTGGAAGCCGAGCTGGCGGACGTGGTGGTGGTCGGCGAGGACCTGGGCACCGTGGAACCCAGTGCCCGGCAATACCTGGAACAAAAGGGTGTGCTGGGAACCTCCATCCTGTGGTTCGAGATGGACGAGGACGAGCCGCTGGACCCGTCCGAGTACCGCGAACTGTGTATGGCCTCGGTCAACACGCACGACCTGCCGCCCACCGCCGGCTATCTGGAGGGCGTGCAGCTCCAACTGCGCGAGGATCTCGGGTTGCTCGCCCGTTCCCCCGAGGAGGAGCGCAAGGAAGCCCAGCAGCAACTCGACACGTTCTTCGCCGCGGTCGAGGCGGCCGGTCTGCTCCCGGACGGGACGAACAGCAGCGAGGAAGCCAAGATCGAAGCGCTCTACCGTTACCTGGGTCGAGCTCCGTCCATGCTGTTCAACGTGTCCCTGGTGGACGCGGTGGGGGAGCGGCGGATCCAGAACCAACCCGGCACGAGTGACGAATATCCCAATTGGCGGGTTCCCTTGGCCGACGGCAACGGGATGTACGTCCTGCTCGAGGAACTGAACCGCATGGATCGGGTCCGGGCACTCGTGAAGGCGGTCAACGAGACCCTGGGAACGCACTCGCGCGAACCCGGAGTGACCGTCCATGAGCCGCTCGAACACCGGGATATCGCGGAACCGTGCGGAAAATAAGGAGTCATCATCAGGGGTTCCCCCGCCAGAAAAATTAGGTTAGATTAGTCTTACCTAATCTCCTGGGTGAGGAGTTGGGAACCGCACAACGTGTTCTGGGGTGTGCGCCGGGTCATGGACGGCGCGCACCCCGAACTCGTGTTAAAAGCAGCCGAGTTTGCCCCTTGGGCGCCTACCGCTAAGATAGTCCTGCGCTCAATCGCACCGTTTTTAACGTTGAGTTTGCGAGAGAGATCGTAGAAGCCTAGAATTTAAGGTTGTCGTGTGGTGGAGTCCATCTACCGGCGCCTGATCTTCACCGTCTTCGTCGTGGCGAGTGCCCTGACCGGTACTGACGCGGGGCAATTGAGCACCACCGCCCAGCGCACGAACGGTGGCATTTTCTTGAGGTGACGGATCACTCTTGGCCGCAGCTGTCAGCGTGAACACAAAACATTGACAGCGACCATGCGTGCCGTCATTTCGTCGACATTGGACATTGGAGGAGAACACTATGGCAGCGCACTGCCAGGTGACCGGAGCTCAGCCGGGCTTTGGACACAGCATCTCGCACTCGCACCGCCGCACCAAGCGCCGGTGGAACCCGAACATCCAGAAGAAGCGTTACTGGGTGCCCTCGTTGCGTCGCAACGTCACGCTCAACCTGAGCGCCAAGGGCATCAAGGTGATCGATGCTCGCGGCATCGACTCCGTGGTTAACGAGCTCATTGCACGTGGGGAGAAGATCTGAGATGGCTAAGGACAAGGACGTACGTCCCATCATCAAGTTGAAGTCCACCGCAGGTACCGGCTTCACCTACGTAACCCGTAAGAACCGCCGTAACAATCCTGACCGCATGGTCATGAAGAAGTACGACCCGGTGGTTCGTAAGCACGTCGATTTCCGCGAGGAGCGCTAAATCCATGGCAAAGAAGTCCAAGATCGCCAAGAACGAGCAGCGCAAGGTCATCGTCGAGCGCTACGCCGCCAAGCGCGCAGAGCTGAAGAAGACTCTCGTGGATGAGAACGCAACCCCGGAGGCTCGCGAAGAGGCTCGCCTGGGTCTGCAGAAGCTCCCCCGCGACGCTTCTCCCATCCGCGTTCGTAACCGTGACCAGATCGATGGTCGTCCCCGCGGTACTTTCCAGCGATTCGGAATCTCCCGTGTTCGCTTCCGCGAGATGGCTCACCGCGGCGAATTGCCGGGTATCTCCAAGTCGAGCTGGTAATTTCTCACTCGGAAGCACTGGGCGCGTATGCTCCCTATTTCCAAAGAGAACGCCAATTAAGTCCAGGAGGACAAGCACATGGCTAAGAACCGCAGCGAACTCGTTGCCGAGGTTGCCGAGAAAGCCGGCACCACTCAGGCCGCCGTCAACGCGTCTGGATGCAATGTTCCAGGTCTTCGAGAGCTCCGTTTCCAACGGCGAGAAGATCACCATCCCGGGTTGGATGTCCGTCGAGCGCACCGACCGTGCCGCTCGCCAGGGCCGTAACCCGCAGACCGGTGAGACCATTCAGATTCCGGCCGGCCACGGCGTCAAGCTGACCGCCGGCTCCAAGCTGAAGGCTGCTGTTTCCTCCAAGTGAGGTAAGCCTGCGCGGGCGACACGCTCGTGTTAGTTCAAGGGACCGTCCACGTTATTCGTGGGCGGTCCCTTGTTCGTTTCCGAGTTCGTGGATTCCCCGGATCACGCGCATAATGGAGGGGAATTTATTGGCTGGTCAGATCCCCGGAGGTGTGCGGTGACTTCGCGTGCGCGCCGTCTTGCCCGGGGATGGGCCGCATCGCTGATCGCCACCGGCCTGGCCGCCGCGTCTCACGCAGCCGTCGACGCACGTGGCCGCCGCTCATCCTGATCCTTCTTTCGGCCGCGCTCGCTGCTCCCGTCTGCATGCTGCTTGCGGGTCGCGTGTTGTCGCGCGTGAGTGTGGCCGCGGCGGTGGTCGCCAGCCAGGGGATTCTCCACGGGCTGTTCGCCCAATCGGGTCACGGGGTCACGGCCGTGGACCACACGCACCACGTCACCAGCGCGGCTGCCGAGGGTACCCCGCAGCTCGTTGTGACCTTGGCACCGGATCTGGGGCACCACGGGATGGGCATGCTGGTGGCACACCTGATCGCAGCCATGGCCACCTATGCGCTACTGCGCCACGGGGAGGTCGCCTCCGTGCGACTGCTCGACGCCGTGTCGCTACGCGTGCTCGCGTTGGTGCGCGTTCCCGTGCTGCCCGTGCTGCCCGTGATGCGCACGGTGCCGCGCCGGATTGCGTGGACCTCGCCTCGTGCCCTCGTGGATCAATTGCTGCTGCCGGTCGTGCACGGCTTCAGAGGCCCTCCCGCGCGCGGGGCGGCCCCGGTTTTCGCGTAATTCTTCAGCGCCCGTAGCGGGCCCTGCGGTGGAACCGAAAGTGCCGTCACAGCCACTTTTCACTTTCCGCTTCATGCCGCCTACCGCGGCAGTAATGCGTCCCAGACGCAGGAGAATTTCATGCACATTTTTGATGCCACAGTCCCCGTCCGTTCCGCACCATCAGCACGGACGACGGCGCCGCCCCGCGCCGTCGCGCGTGCCGCTACAGACCGTCGCCCGCTCGCCGCTGTGTTGCTCGCGTTCCTCACGGCTCTGTTCATGCTCGTGAGCACTGCACAGCCCGCAGCCGCCCACGACGAGCTGGTCAGCTCCGACCCCGAGTCCGGGGCTTCCCTGGACGCTTCCCCGGAATCCCTGACCCTGACGTTCTCCGGAAACGTGATGGACATCGGGCGGGAGATCCGGGTGACGGACTCCAACGGTGAATCCCTGATCGAACGGGAATCCACCGTGGAGCGGCAGCGCGTGATTCAGCCGCTGAGCAACCCCGGTTCCACCGAGGACGAGACCTACACCGTGGTGTGGCGCGTGGTCTCGGAGGACGGTCACCCCATCGAGGGAACCTACGAGTACACCGTGGGCGAGGGAGCTGGTGAGCAGGCCGGTCAGGGCCCCACCCAGGAGGCGTCCGCCGCCCCCACGAGCGAAGAGAACGACACCGCAACCGAGGCCGCTGAGCCCGCCGGTGACTCCGGGACTCCCGGTTGGCTGATTCCCGTGATCGGTGGTGTGGGTGCCCTCGCGTTGCTCATCGTGGTGCTGGTTCTGGCCACCCGCCGCAAGAAGCACTGACGCGCGCTCGGGACTCTGGACAAGGAACTGATGATGAAGACAACCACTGCACCGTCTAACTTCCCGCTGCCCGTTGCCGTGCGCCGCGGCATCACTTCGCTGGCTGTCCTCGGCCTGGCAGTCACCGCGCTCACGGGCTGCTCGGCCGGTGGCAATCAGGCCAGCGACGAGACGCAAGCCCCGGCGGCGTCGTCGGCGGAGGACAACGCCGGGACCGAGCAGGTCGTTGAACTGACCGACGGTTGGGCAAAGGCCGCGGACTCGAACATGACGTCCGTGTTCGGCTCGCTCAAGAACACCGGCGATCAGCCCGTGACGCTCGAATCGATCGATGCCGGGGGCACCGCGGGCGTGGCAGAACTGCACGAAACCGTGATGAACGACCAGACCGGCTCGACCGAAATGAAGCGTGTCGAAGGCGGCTTCGAGATCGCTCCGGGGGAGACCAAGACGCTCGAACCCGGCGGCGACCACATGATGCTCATGGAGCTGAAGTGCGCCGTGAAGTCGGGCACGGATCTCACGGTGGAGCTGGGTTTCGATAACGACCGGACGCAGCAGATCACTGTCCCGGTGCGTGACTACGCGGGGGCGCAGGAGCATTACGCCCCGGGTGAGGAACACAGCGAGCACGGCGAACACTCCGAGATGCCCAGTCCGGAATCTTCGGCGCTTCCGGAATGTCATGAGCACTGACGACACCCCTGCTCGTGAAGGCCTGCAGCGGCGATCGCTCCTGATCGGAGCGGTCGCCGGTGCGGGCGTCACCGGCATCGGAGCTGCCTCGGCGGTGGGCCTGAACGAGGCTCTCGGCGCCACGGAGGATCCCACCGCGGATCATTCCGACGCCGCCCGCCACGGATTACAGGTCGAGCCGTTCCACGGTGCGCGCCAGGCCGGCGTGGCCACGCTGCCGCAGGCCTTCTGCGCGTTCGTCGCGCTGGACCTCAACCAGGGCGCGAGCAAAGATTCCCTGCGGCGCATGCTTCGCGTGCTCAGTGACGACGCCGCCGCGCTCACCCAGGGCCGCGCCCCGCTGTGGGATCAGGAACCGTGGCTCGCGGAGAACCCGTCGCGGCTCACAGTCACGTTCGGTTTCGGCCCGAAGGCCATGGCGCTGATCGACTCGTCGAAGCGCCCGAGTGGCTCGAACCCCTCCCGGCCTTCGACATCGACCAGTTGCAGGACCGCTGGAACCAGGGAGATCTGTTGCTGCAGCTGTGCTGCGACGACAAGCTGACCCTGGCCCACGCCCAGCGTGTGCTGCTCAAGGACTCCCGATCGTTCGCGAAAGTGCGCTGGATCCAGGACGGTTTCCGCAACACGGTGGGTGCCACGCCCGCGGGTCAGACGATGCGCAATCTGTTCGGCCAGGTGGACGGCACGGTCAATCCGTATCCGGGGGAAGAAGATCACGAGAAAGTGGTCTACGGGCAGGACGGTTTCGAGCCGTGGATCGAGAACGGCACGTCACTGGTGCTGCGCCGCATCCACATGAACCTGGACACCTGGGACGAGGCAGACACCCCCGCCCGCGAGGACTCGGTGGGCCGGAAACTGGCCGACGGCGCACCCCTGACCGGTTCCAAGGAACACGACGAACCGGACTTCGAGGCCAAGGGCCGCTCGGGTTCCGGTGATCGCCTCCTACAGCCACATCCGACGCTCGCGCACCGACAATCCGGACGAGAAGATCTTCCGCAGGGTGTACAACTACGACCTACCGGTGGCGGACGCTTCCGGCATGAGCCGTTCCGGTGACATCAGTGGGGGAGTGTCCAACACGGGCCTGATCTTCGCGTCCTATCAATCCGATCCGACCCAGCAGTTCGTTCCCATCCAGAAGAAACTGGACGAGATGGACATGCTCAACACCTGGACGGTTCCCATCGGCTCGGCGGTGTTTGCGATTCCGCCCGGGTGCGAGGAGGGTGGATTCATCGGAGACGGGCTCTTCTGATCGGATGAATCACTGCATGTCAGGGTCAGCGGGTAACAACACGGGAATGGTCGCCGCACGCGGGGCCGAAGGAGCACACGAATGAGCACTGCCACTGGGGCGAAAACCCCGGGAAGCGCAAAGCCCCAGCGGTCCGAGATCGCGGGGGTCAGTCTCAACCCCTGGATCATTGCCGTGGTGGTGGTGGCCGCCATGATCGGCATGACCGCCGCGCTGCTGTACGGTGGCGCCTCGGATCCGCGCGAGGTCGCGGATCCGGGTGCCCTGGTCCGGTGGGGTCTGCCCGCGCTGGAAACCGTGCACAACATTTCCATGGCCGTGGTCATGGGCGCTCTGCTGCTGGCCATCGGCGTGGTCCCGCGATTCGCGGACCTCACTCGGAAGCGACCGCCGCGCAACAGCCGCGACCAGTCGGCCGAACCGGATCACCCCGTCTATTCTTCGGTACTCCAGCTGGCCCAGGCCGCCTCGGTCGTGTGGACCGTTGCCGCCATTGCGGTGCTGATCTTCACGTACTCGGATGTCTCGGGTACCGGTCTCGGTTCGGGGCAGAACTACACCCAGCAGCTGACCCACTACATCACCGAGATCGCCACGGGTCAGGCCCAG
>NZ_AJXN01000107.1 GCF_000286355.1 Kocuria atrinae C3-8
ACACGATCGTGTTCAGGGCCGCCGCCTGCATCTAGTCTGATCCCATGACCGCACTCACGGAGATCAAGGGCACGGGCGCCCGCTGCACCGCGCGCTCGCTGCACAGGGAATCACCGAACTCGAGCAACTTGCCGGAGCCGACTTCCAGGAACTCCTCGCGCTGCACGGCGTGGGGCTGAAGGGCCTGAACCGTCTCAACGACGCTCTGGGTGAGAAGGGGCTGGAAACGATGAGCGGCGTCGTCGAACCCAAGCCCGCCACGCGAACCATCCAGCGGACGTCAAGACCAAGCCCTCCGAGCAGTCCGCCGAGGACTGGATCGAATCCCTGCCGTGGCCGCGGCGCGTGGAGCAGGGCAAGGAATTGCTCAAGATCTTTCGCGAGGTCACCGGTGCCGAGCCCGTGATGTGGGGTGAATCCATCGTGGGGTTCGGCCACTATCACTACCGCTACGAAACCGGCCGCGAGGGCGATACCGCGCAGGTGGCCTTCTCGCCGCGCAAGGCCGCGATCTCGCTGTACGGGCTGCAAAGTGGCGACGGCGCCCAGGAACTTCTCGACCGCCTCGGCCCGCACAAGCGCAGCGTGAGTTGCGTGTACGTGACCAAGTTGGACCAGGTGGATCACGACGTGCTGCGCGAACTGATCGCACGAGGATGGGTCGCCGACTCGGCCTGCTGAACATCCCGATCTCCCGCGCGATTTCACCGGGTGGAGACGCGGAAAACCCACAGCCGTTACAGAGGTTGGCCGCCTAAATTGTAGGCGTATCGATCACCGTGTACGCCCCCAGTTTTTCGGCCGGATGGGCTGCACCTCACGTGCGGATGGCGGGTGAACCCATGACCCTGAAACGAGTTGCCGCGGCAGTGGCCGCCTCGGGTCTGCTGATCGCCCTGACCGGTTGCTCCTCCAACGCCGAGGAGCCGTTCACGTTCGAGGTCCCCAGCGAGATCCCCCAGCCCAACGGAGGCTCCGAGGCGCCGGCGGGCGCCGGACAGACCGCGAGCACCGGAACCTGCCTGGACGTGGTCGAGGTCTACACCGGACTGGTCGTCCTGCCCATGACCACCGACCGGTCCACGGACGCCACCCCTGAAGCCGGGCAGGATCCGTCCGTGATCACCGAGGCCACCGACTCACTCGAATCCCACCGCGATCGGTTGCCCGAGCCCGTGCTTCCCGCGTTCGACGACGCCGTCAGCCTCCTGCACAACGCCGGCGAGACTTTGCAGCCCCAAGAGGCCGCCCAGATTCAGCGCGCGCTTCAGCCGGTGCAGGAGTGGATTTCCACCCAGTGTTCGGCGGCGTTGCCGGAGAAGTAGCATCCGAGGCCTACGCCGGACTCTCCTTTTCAGAGACCCGTCGCGGCCTTGAGTTTCTCGCGGATCTGCAGCGCTGTTGTTCGGGGCCGCGCCATTTTGCCCGGCCCCGAACAACAGCGTCCTAGAGCTTGATCCACACCGTGTGATCCACCGCGAGCTTCCCAGCCATCACCGCGCTCTGGCCGCTGGCCAGCAAGAGTTCACCGCTGGTCAGCTCGGGGATCTCCACGGGTGCGTCACCGGCATTTGCGGCCACGAGCACCGTGTCGCCTGACTCCGTGGTGAGGCGGTAGGCCAGGATCTGCGATCCCTGCTCGCTCATGGGGTCCCACTCGAACTCAGCGCGACCCAGAGCCAGTTCGTGCCGGATACGCAAGGCGTTCTTGTACAGATTCAGCACGGACTGCGGGTTGCCCAGCTGGTGGTCCACCGTGATGTTCTCGAAGGTCTCCGGCTGCGGCAACCACGGATTGGGGCCGAAGCCCAGCCCATTGCCCACGGGGGACCAAGGGAGGGGGACACGAGCGCCGTCGCGCCCCAATTCCTGACCCTCGGTGCGGAAGAAGGTGGGGTCCTCGCGGCTCTCGGCGTCCAGAGTGGTGTGCTCAGGCAGGCCCAGTTCGTCGCCTGGTAGACGTAGGCCGAACCCGGCAGGGACAGCTCCACGAGTGCGGCGGCGCGGGCGCGACGGAGGCCCAGAGCGGCGTCGGGCTGCTCGTCGTCCGCGCCGATCCCGTTGGGGTAGGCGGTGCGGGAGCTCAAGCCGTAGCGGGAGGCGTGGCGGACGGTGTCGTGGTTGGAGAGCACCCACGTGGACGGCGCGCCCACCGCCTGGTTCACGCGCAGGGACTCCGAGATCGCGTTGCGCATCCGGTCGCGGTGCCAACCGGCGATCAGGAAGTCGAAGTTGAACGCCTGCTGCGCCTCGTCCGGGCGAACGTACAGTGCCAGCCGCTCCGCGGGGCCGATCCATGCCTCCACCACGAGCATGCGCTCGCCGGGATACTCGGCCAAGACCTGGTTCCAGTCGCGGTAGATCTCGTGCACGCCGTCCTGGTCGAAGTACGGGCCGGTGTCCATGGTTTTCTCGGCGTGGCCCTTCTCATCCACGTCCGTGCCCTCGACCATGTGGACCTGTTCGTCCCAGTCGGGGAGCCCGTCCGCCTTGACCATGCCGTGAGCGACGTCCACGCGGAAGCCGTCCACGCCGCGGTCCAGCCAGAAGCGGAGGACGCTGCGGAACTCTTCCCAGATCTCCGGGTTCTCCCAGTTCAAGTCCGGCTGCGACGAGTCGAAGAGGTGCAGGTACCACTGACCGTCATTGATGCGGGACCACGCGGGGCCGCCGAACAGCGACTTCCAGTTGTTCGGGGGCAGCTCGCCGTTCTCGCCCTTGCCGTCACGGAACATGTAGCGGGCGCGCTCGGCGGAGCCCTTCGGGGAGGCGAGCGCCGCCTGGAACCACTCGTGGTCCTCGGAGGTGTGATTGGGCACCAGATCCACGATGAGCTTGAGTCCCAGCTCGTGGGCGTCAGTGCACATGCGGTCGAAGTCCTCGAGGGTACCGAAGCGCGGGTCGATGGTGCGGTAATCCGCCACGTCGTACCCGGCATCGTGCTGCGGGGACAGGTAGAACGGCGACAGCCACACCGCGTCCACGCCGAGCTGCTTGAGGTAGGGCAGTTTCTCGGTCACACCGCCCAGATCACCCATTCCGTCTCCGTTGGAGTCCTTGAAGGAGCGCGGATAGACCTGGTAGATCACGGCGTCCCGCCACCACTCGGTACCGGACTGCTGACGTGGGGTCACTGTTTCTTCAGACACCCTTCCAACGCTAGTCAGCATGCGGGGTGTGGGGGAAATCGTGGAGTGGGGTCGACCGGCCTAACCGCTTCTAATTCGCCGACTGCAAGTGCGCCAGCGGTGACCACCGTTGGAAGATTCGGCGGAGGGCCGCGGTAGCGGCACCTTGGTCGTCGGCGCGGAGGAGTTCCAGAGCGTCGGCCATGTCGCGGGGGCTCTCATCGGGCTGGATGCGATCCGCCAGCGAGCCGTAGTCCAGGCACACGAGGGAGGCCGGGCTGAAGGTGCCGAGCCAACGTCCCAGTCGAGTCAGATCGTCCGCGAAGGCCTTGGCCTGCTGAGCC
This sequence comes from Kocuria atrinae C3-8, assembly GCF_000286355.1. Taxonomy (GTDB): domain Bacteria; phylum Actinomycetota; class Actinomycetes; order Actinomycetales; family Micrococcaceae; genus Kocuria; species Kocuria atrinae_A. The sequence goes on from NZ_AJXN01000107.1 coordinate 3,473, forward strand.
TCTTCGGACAGCTCATCAGCGTTGGGACCGGCGGTGGCCAGGGCGGCGTCCTCAACGATCTGTGCGCCCTGAATCACGCGCCGGGCCGCGGTATCGGCAGGTGCGATCAGTCGGTGCACCTCGTGACCGGCATGGGAGGAGACCACGCGGTCCTCCATGGTGAACGCCGCAAACCACGCCAATGGCACCACGTACGCGGACTCGCGGGTGTACAGCGGTTCGAAGAGTTCCCCGGAAATCTCCCGCGCGGCGTCGCGGACCTTCTTTTCCGGGACCAGCAGCGGGAGGAGCTGAGCGCCGTCGTTCATGGCGGCGTCGGAGAACAAGCGAAGCGAACGCCGCAAGCGCTGAGGTGCGTGGAAGACCGGGAAATCTCCCACCCCACCCACGAACCGGGATTCGGCCGCGGGGGCGGCGGAAAACGGAATGGTCCACAGCGCTCGCGCGCCGGGGGTAGTGGGGTGTCCGAAGGGTCGGCCAGGCGTGACAGCTGTTCGGTGAGCTCGTGAACCCCGCCCTCGAAGGGGTCCATGGCGCGCGGGATGGCGGGGGCGTACTCGGCGTCCAACTCCTCCTGCGGCACGTAAATGCGCAGGGCGAAGCGAATGGGAGGACCGATGATCCCCCTGAACGCGTACCCACGTTCACCAAGGCCATGACTCAGTCGATCTCGATAACCACGGGAGCGTGGTCCGAGGCGCCCTTGCCCTTGCGTTCCTCGCGGTCGATCCACGCGTCCGTGACCTTCGCGGCCAGGGCGGGGGAGCACAGCTGGAAGTCGATGCGCATGCCTTCCTTCTTGGGGAAGCGCAGCTGCGTGTAGTCCCAGTACGTGTACACGCCGGGGCCCGGATGGCGGGGGCGGACCACGTCCACGAAACCGGCGTCGTCGATGAACGCGTTGAACGCCGCGCGCTCGCCCTCGGACACATGGGTCATGTTGTTGTCCAGGAAGAACTGCATGTCCCACACATCCTCGTCCTGCGGGGCCACGTTCCAGTCGCCGACCAGGGCGATCTGTGCTTCGGGATCGTCCTTGACCCACTGCTTGGCGTGTTCCTTGAGCACGCGCAGCCATTCGAGTTTGTAGGGCATGTGCGGGTCATCCAGGCCGCGGCCATTGGGCACGTACAGGGACCACACACGCACGCCGCCGCAGGTCGCGGCCATGGCGCGGGCTTCCTGGATCGGCTCTTGCTTGCCCTTGCCGAACACGGGCTGGTCGGGGAAGGTGCGCTCCACGTCCTTGAGCCCGACGCGCGAGGCAATGGCCACACCGTTCCACTGGCTCAGGCCGAAATGGGCCACTTCGTAACCGGCGAACTCGAACAACTCCCACGGGAAGTTCTCGTCCTTGGCCTTGGTTTCCTGGATGGCCAACACGTCCACGTCCGAGCGGTCCAGCCACGCTTCGATGCGATCGGCGCGGGCTCGGATGGAGTTGACGTTCCACGTGGCGATTCTCATGACACCACCGTAGCGAGCCGCGGGCCCTTGCAGGAAACTTGGCGCGCGTTCACTTTCCGCCCAGCGCGGCGAGCGTTTGCAGGTGCTCGGGTTTTACGGTGACGACGTCGCTCGCGTAGTCATCGTTCTTCCGCACCCACAGCTTCACGTACGGGCACACCGGCACGATGGCCAAGCCCTCGGCCACGGTTTCACCCAGCGCCTGCTTGGTCAGAACCGCTGCAAGGCCCTGGCCGCCGTACGATTCGTCGACCACTGTGTGGTAGAAAATCCGCTCCGCTCGGTCACCGTCCTGATGCGCCGTGTAGTGGGATTCACCGATCACGGTGTCCCCATCCACCAGCTCGAAGCGGTGGCGGTCCGGGTTGTTGCGGACCGTGATGTTGTTCGATTCGGTCATGGCTGTCTCCTCTAACCGTGTGCCGACTACTGTTCGCTGCGCTTGGCGCGCACCGGGTGGCCGGACAGGATGGAAATCCGATTGAAGGCGTTGATTGCGATGGCTGACCACTGCAGCGCGGAGAACTGCTTGTCCGTCAGCGTTTCCCGAGCGGACGTCAATTCCTGGTGCAACGTGGAGTGGTCCAGCTCGGTGGTCGCTTCCGCGATGGTCAGGGCGGATCGTTCCAGCGGGCTGAACACCTGGGTCTCGCGCCACGCGGGCAAGACTGCCAGCTGCTGATCGGTCACGCCCGCCTCGCGTGCCTGGCGCACGTGCATGTTTAAGCAGTACGCGCAGCCGTTGATCTGCGAAACCCTCACGTTGAGAAGTTCCGTGACGGAACGCGGGATCTCGGCTTCCTCGTTAGCGGCGGCCACCTTGCGCGAGAACGAGTTGATGGCTCGCCAGCTGCCGGGGTCGGACTTGTCCAGGAAAAAGTGCTCGTGTGTGCTCACACCCGTACTAACGCATTCCGTGGCAAGTAAATTTCAGGGTGTTTGACGCCCCTCCGGCACACGGTGCGGTCCCGCCCTAGGCTCTCGCGAAGGCTGGCCAAGTAGGCTGGACGTATGAAGACCAGAGCCGCCGCAGCCCACCGCAAGGGACGTTCACTCCTGTTCAAGACGGGAGTGGTGGCAGCCGGTTCACTGGCTGCCGCTCAGGCCACGGTCATCGCCTCACTGGCCGGGTTGGACTGGTGGAAGCACCGCGACCGCAAGGTCCGCGATGCACCGCGGCCGGGTACGTTTACGGCGCACGTCGAAGAGTCCGAGATCAACATCTACACCTCGGGTGACAGCGTTTACGACGACATGCTCGAAGCCATTAACGGAGCCCAAGAATCCATTCACATGGAGACGTTCATCTGGAAGAACGATGAAGTCGGTCAGCGGTTTCTGGACGCCCTCAACGCGGCCGCGGATCGCGGAGTGGATGTCTACGTCATTTACGACGGCTTCGCCAACTTGGTGATTCCCAACTCCTTCTACAAGTTCTCCGACAACGTCAACGTTTTCCGCATGCCCGTGGTGTGGCGTAAATGGTGGCGAGGACTGTTGCGGTACAGCGGTTTCAACCACTCGAAGATTCTGGTGGTGGACGACAACATCGGCTTTGTCGGTGGCTACAACATTGGCTCCATCTACGCCAACCAATGGCGTGACACCCACGTGCGTGAAATCGGCCCGGCCGTGTGGGGTTTGCGCAATTCCATCGCACGAGTGTGGAACGAGGAGCGTGACCCGGACGACCAAATCGAGTGGATTCCCCCGCAGAACTGGGATCCGGAGGTGCGCGTTGCCGCGAACCTTCCGGTGCAACTCGTCTACCCGATTCGCCACCTGTATCTGAGCGCTATTGAGCGCGCCAAGGACCACATCTGGATCACCACGCCCTACTTCATCCCTGACCAGCAGATTTTGGAAGCGCTCATGGCTGCGTCCAAGCGCGGCGTGGACGTCAAGGTCATGGTCCCCAAGGACTCCAACCACATCCTGGCGGACTGGGTGTCCCGCGGGTTCTACGGCCAGCTCCTGGACGCCGGCGTGACCATCCTGCTGTACGCCGCGTCCATGATCCACGCCAAGACCGCGACGATCGACGGCGAATGGTCCACCGTGGGCACCGCCAACATCGACCGTTTGTCACTCTCGTTCAACTACGAAACGAACGTGGAAATCGTGGACCCGGACTTCGCCGCAGAGATGGAGAAGGTCTTTAAAGCGGACACCGAGCACTGCGAGATCCTCAGCTCACCGCGCTGGCGCGACCGTCACCCCATGGCGCGGTTCGCTGAGACCGTACTGATTCCGCTCCGCCCGATTCTCTGATCTCACCACTGCCGTGCGGTCGGTGCTACCGATTGTTTGGCAGCGGCAGTCAGCGCCACCACTCATCGGCCGGGGTCACCGGTACGGTGCGCTTGTGGCGCGAGCGCAGGAAGATCGTCTCCAACCGCTCTGCGACCTCGGTGGCGATCTCCTTGCCCTCCAAGAAGTCGTCGATGTCGTTGTACGTTAGCCCCAGTTCGTCCTCGTCCGTGCGGCCGGGGTTGTCGTCCAGCAGGTCCGCGGTGGGCACCTTGGAAATCAACGGCTCCGGCGCCCCCAAGTACTCGAGCAGCTGCCGGTTCTGGCGCTTGTTCAGCCCACCCAGCGGCAACAGGTCCGCGCCACCGTCACCGAACTTGGTGAAGAATCCGGTCACCGATTCCGCGGCATGGTCCGTTCCGATCACCAACAGGTTGTTGTCCCCGCCGACGGCGTACTGGGCCGTCATCCGCACCCTCGCCTTGGTATTTCCGCGAGTGAAATCGGTCAGTTCCGACCCGGTGGCCGACTCGTAAGCCTCTTCGAAACCGCGCACGGCCGGGGCAACGTCGTAGGTGATGGTGCGGTCCGGCGCGATGAACGCGAGAGCTGCTTGGGCATCGGCTTCGTCGTGCTGCACCCCGTGCGGCAGTCGCATGGCCACGAACTGGACGTCACTGCCTTCGGTGCGAAGTTTCTCCACGGCCATCTGAGCCAGCTTGCCGGCCAGCGTGGAATCCACTCCGCCGCTAATCCCTAGGACGAATCCCTTGGTATGGGTGGCCTTGAGGTAGTCGCACAGGAAGTCCACTCTGCGTTCGACTTCCCCAGCGGGGTCGATCTGCGGTTTCACACCGAGTTCGGAAATGATCTGAGCCTGCAATTCGCGCATGCGGTCATGGTAGTACCCGCATGTTTCCGCGGTGTGACGTGCCTTCACACTCTGCTTTTCAAGGTTGGTTCAAGGCCCCCATGAGATGCTGGTCACATGAGCGAAAACACCGAGTACGAGACCATTTTGATGAGCCGTGACGGCCGCGTCGGCGTGATCACCCTGAACCGCCCCAAGGCGCTCAACGCCTTGAACGAGCAGACCATGAACGACGTGGTTGCCGCCGCCACCGAGCTCGACCGCGACCCGGATATCGGCGCGATCATCCTGACCGGTTCCGAGAAGGCCTTTGCCGCGGGCGCCGACATCAAGGAAATGGCCACCAAGTCCGCCGCTGAAATGTACCGCGTGGACTTCTTCTCACCGTGGGACGCCTTCGCCCGCCTGCGCACTCCCAAGATTGCCGCCGTTGCTGGTTATGCCTTGGGTGGTGGCTGCGAGCTGGCCATGATGTGCGACCTCATCATCGCTGCGGACACCGCGAAGTTCGGTCAGCCCGAGATCAACCTGGGTGTCATTCCCGGCATGGGCGGCACCCAGCGCCTAACCCGGGCCATCGGCAAGTCCAAGGCCATGGACATGATCCTCACCGCCCGTCAGATGGACGCCGAGGAAGCCGAGCGTTCCGGCCTCGTCGCTCGCGTGGTCCCCGCCGACCAGCTCCTGGACACCGCTAACGACGTCGCTCGCACCATCGCCGGGCTCTCCAAGCCTGTTGCTCAGCACGCCGTCGAGGCCGTCAACGCGGCCTACGAAACCACCCTCCAGCAGGGTGTGCAGTACGAGCGTCGTGTGTTCCACGGCCTGTTCTCGACCGCTGACCAGAAGGAAGGCATGACCGCCTTCAGCGAGAAGCGCAAGGCCAACTTCACTCACGAGTAAAGCCCGAGTGGAGCGAGCGGAAGTCTTAGCCTCGATCCACCGACTCAGGTTAGGGCCGGCGGCCGATATCTGTGGCTTCGTTCGCTTGGTGGCGGGGTTCTTGCAGCGCTCCGTGGCGGTCTTGTTGCCACGATCACGCAGGACTGGCTGCAGGTAGGTGTCGCGGTCTGAACCGAGAGGGGTGCGCCCGGTCGGGGCCGTTTGGATCGCTGCCGCTACGTCAGAGTCCGAAGGCTCCGCCGCTGACGAGGATCACGATGCCGAGGCCGATGAGAACGATGGGGAAGAGGATGTGCTCCCAGCGTTCGAGCACTTCGGCGATCGGGGGGCGGGTGGCGACGAACTTTGCCAGGGCCACCAGGACCGCGACGAGCGCGAGGAAGACGATGCAGTAGGCGACTACTGCGAGAGGTTCCACGCTGAGGAAGACAGGGGTGTAGACGCCGATGTTGTCGCCGCCGTTGGCAAGGGTGACGCCTGCGACTGTCCACACGCCGACCTTCTTGCCGGCAACCTTGGCCTCGTCGTCATCGTCGTCATCGTCTCCGCGCCAGGCCTGCCATGCGGCCCAGAGGCCGAGGCCCAGAGGGATGAGACCGAAGTACGGGATGGCTGCCGAGGGCAGGAATGCTCCGGCACCGATGGTCACCAGGACCGCGGCACCGAGGATGCCGGCGAATCCGAGGTACTGGCCGGCCAGAATGCGGGCGGTAGTGCCGCGCTGGCCTGCCCCTCGCGCGAAGAAGAGGGAGAGCACGATGATGTCGTCGATGTTGGTCGCTGCGAACAGGCCCATCGCCTGCAAGACCGAGGTGAGGATCATGCGCCCTCCCCAGCTGCGTCGCATCCGGGAAGCGAGCAGGCGGGATCGATGCACGGGGCGTCTTCGTCCACTGCCAGGGTGGCATCGACCAGTGCCGTCAGCGCCTGCGCCAGGTGCGAATCGGCGATCTCATATCGTGTCCGACGACCCTCGGGCTCGGAGACGACGATCCCGCAATCGCGCAGGCATGCCAGGTGGTTGGACACGTTCGGGCGTGTCAGGTCCAGATCTCGGGCCAGTTCCGCCGGGTAAGCGGGATGGTCGAGCAGGGTCAAGATGATCCGGGATCGAGTGGGGTCGGCCAGTGCACGACCCAGGCGGTTCATCACGTCGAGACGCGAAGCAATAGTCAGCATGGACTGAACTATACAGCGCGCACTGAACACTCGGTCACAGGCGTCAGCCCAGATCGCATGCCCGTAAGGGGAACCCTCACCGGACACCACCGCTACTTATCGAGAGGAACGACGGCACGCCTGGCGGGCTGTCCCTGTGACTTCCGCCGTTATGTGGCGGGGTTCCTTCGCTGCTCGGTGACGGCTTCTGCTACCTCGGGCGAGGGGCGCTGACCATGAGACTCACCCCGCAAGCGGATGGCTCATCGGACGGCCCACTGGAGTGGCAAAACGCCCAGATGGACACGGCCGGGTGCGCCAGTCACGTGGATGCCCCGAACGGCCGGTGCCTGATGACACCATGTGATGCATGCATAAACCTTCACAGTCAACCGGACACCCCGCCTCCGACAGTCTGTTCCTCGCCCAGATCAGCCTTCACAGGCATCTTGACGCAGCTAAGGTGGCCACGAATGTTTGAAGAGAACCCTGACACCCTTCCGACACCACACGACAAGACAGGACCATGTCCTTGGTGCGGTCGAATCTCCAACTACGAGTCCAAACCCCACGGGGCTCTGGCCGGATACAACAGCTCCCACATCGGCTGGATCCAGACCCACCACATCGCGACCCTGACGTGCTCCGGATGCAAGAGAGGGACGCTGGTCGTGACCGACCAGATGGGCGAGGGCATCCACTGGTACCCCGCCCCCGGCATGGGCATCCTCGACAAGCAAGTCAACAGGGAAGTGGCGTCCGCGTACGACGAGGGGATGCGTTGCCTAAGCATTGGGGCGAGCCGTGCAGCGTCGGTGATGTTTCGGTCGGCCCTGCACCTCTTCGTAAAGGACAAGGGTGGGGAGAAGGCGCGAGGCGAGCGTTTCCTGAAGCCAGCGCTGAGGCACATGAAGGAGTCCGGTGACCTTCATAAATCACTGTGGGACTGGGCGGACCATCTCAACCAGTTGGGCAACGAGGGCGCTCACCCGGAGGACTACGACGAGGTGACGGTCGCCGAGGCCGAGGGGCTGGGCAAGTTCGTGCACCACCTGATCAGGCACGAGTACGAGATGCCCGCGCAATTGCTCCGCGATCAGGGGCTACTGAACGACGGCGAGCCCGAGGATGCGGATGGCCAGAGTGAGCACGAGGCGAACCTTCGACCCAGCGGGGGGCTTAATCCCAGCAACAGCGATTGACAGCTGACGCCAGAGCAACGCGCAGCATCCCACCTGCCGCGACAGGCGCGTCATACCGCCGCGATTGATGCCGACAGCCACGCCGAACCGGTGACGGCGGGGAGGGGCATCATCCCGCATACCACCCTCTGAGCGGCTGGCAGAGCCAAACGCTCCCTCCGACCCGGTTGAGGAACCCTCACCGGACACCACCGCTACTTATCGAGAGGAACGACGGCACGCCTGGCGGGCTGTCCCTGTGACTGTCGACGGTGAATGGCGGTGTTCTGACAGAGGTATTTGGCGGCCGTGGTGCGGCTGTGGGCTCAGAGGTAGCTGCAGATTTGGGCGGGATCGCACTGGGTGGGGTCGCCTTGGGAGGCGGCCTGGTAGTGCTCGGCCGCGGAGGCCCGCAGGGCGGTGAGCTCAGCGATGTGCTGGTCGAGGTCGGTGAGTTGCTGGGCGAGCTGTGCGGCTACGTGGGCGCAGGGGGCCTGCCCGGCGTCGCGGATCTGCAGGATGTTCCGGATCTCGGCCAGGCTGAGTCCGGCGGCCTTGCTTCGGCGGATGAACTGCAGGCGGGCGAGGGCCTCGGGTGGGTAGTCGCGGTACCCGTTGGAGCCGCGGTGCACCGGGGGCAGCAGCCCGTGCTGTTCGTAGAACCGTAGGGCTTTGGTGGTCATGCCGGCGGCTGCGGCCGCTTCACCGATCCGCACGGTGCGCACCTCGATCCTGGACTGGTCTGTGGCCTTCCACGGTAGAGGAAGGCTCCGGGGGCAGGGCACTGCCTGCCCCTGGAGGGGCCGGTGGTCATCCGGGTTCGGTGCGGGCGCGGTCGGTCTCGACGGCCTGCCAGGTCTTGCGCGCGGCGATGAGCACCGGGTCCCACACCGGGGAGAACGGCGGGGCGTAGGAGAGGTCGATGTTGAGCAGCTCTTCCACCGGGGTCTCGTGCCACAGCGCCACGGAGAGCACGTCGATGCGCTTGGCCGCGCCTTCTTCCCCGACGATCTGGGCGCCGAGCAGCCGTCCGGTGCCGCGTTCGGCGATGAGTTTGGTGCGGATGGGTTTGGCCCCGGGGTAGTAGCCGGCCCGGGTGGTGGAGTCGACCACGGCGGTGACGGGGTCGAAGCCGGCCGCCTGCGCTTCGACCTCGCCGAGGCCGGTGCGTCCGACTTCGATGTCGCAGATCTTGGTCACGGCGGTGCCGAGCACCCCGGGGAAGGTGGCGTAGCCGCCGCCGAGGTTGATCCCGGCGGTGCGGCCCTCCTTGTTCGCGTGGGTACCCAGCGGCAGGGCCACGTGGCGGCGGGAGACGCGGTGGAACTTCTCCACGCAGTCCCCGCCGGCCCACACCCCCTCGATGCCGGTGCGCAGCCGGCGGTCCACGGCGATCGCCCCCGTCTCGCCCAGGGGGATCCCGGCGTCGGCGGCCAGGGTGGTGTTCGGGGTCACCCCCAGGCCGAGGACCACCAGCTCGGTGGGGATGGTGGCCTGATCGGTGACCACGGCGGTGACCTTCCCGGTGTGGGTCTCGAAGCCGGTGACGGTCTCCTCCATCCGCACCTCCATCCCGTACCCTTCCATCGCGGTGGCGATGAGCGCGCCCATGTCCGGGTCCAGGCCCGGCAGTGGGGCCGGGGGGCGTCCGATCACGGTGATGTCCACGCCCCAGGCGGACAGGGCCTCGGCCAGTTCCAGGCCGATGTAGCCGGCCCCGACGACCACCGCCCGGCCCGGCCGGTCCCGCTCCAGCACCGCCCGCAGGCCAGGCCGTCGTCGAGGGTCTGCACCCCGTGGATACCGGCCGCATCGATCCCGGGCAGTGGCGGGCGGGCCGGGGTGGCCCCGGTGGCGACCATGAGCTGATCGAAACCCTCCCAGGCCTCCCGGCCGGCGGTCAGGTCGCGCACGAGCACGGCGCGGCGGTGCAGGTCGATCTCCAGGACCTCGTGACCGGTGCGGGCGTCGATGGCGTGGTGGTCGCGGAACTGTTGCGGGGTACGGGCGATCAGCTCCGTGGTGTCGGCGACGTCCTTGCCGATGAAGTACGGGATCCCGCAGGCCGAATACGAGGTGTAGTGGCCCCGCTCGAAGGCCACGATCTCCAACTGGTCCTGGGGCAGCTGGCGGCGGGCGGCGGAGGCCGCGCTCATCCCCGCGGCGTCCCCACCGATGACGATCAACCTCTGG